>NZ_MWJN01000032.1:0-85664 GCF_002027145.1 Microbispora sp. GKU 823
GCCGGCCTCCGGGCCGGTGACGGCGGTGGCGTCCGCCTATCAGGAGGCCCGGCGCTGCGCCGGGGCGCTGGTGGCGCTGGGCCGTACGGGCGACGGCGCGAGCGCCGAGGAGCTGGGCTTCGTCGGCCTGCTGGTGGGCGAGCGGCGCGAGGTGTCCGGCTTCCTGTCCGGCGCGCTCGGGCCGGTGCTCGACTACGACGCGCGCCGGGGAACCGCCCTGGTCAAGACGCTGAACGCCTATTTCGGCACGGGCGGCTCGCTGTCGCGTACGGCCGAGGCCCTGCACATCCACGTCAACACGGTGACCCAGCGGCTCGACCGGGTGGGGCAGTTGCTCGGCGAGGACTGGCAGGAGCCCGAGCGCGCCCTGGAGATCCAGCTCGCCCTGCGGCTGCACCGGCTGCGCACCCACATGCCGGACGCCTGAGGTGTGTGGCGGGACCCCATAGGAGTGACCTCGGTCACTGCATACCGTGTGCGGAACCCCCCATCGGAGGAGTTCCCATGGCAAACACCCCACCTGCCCGGATCGGAAAGGTCGTCGGGGCCAGCCTGATCGGCACCACCATCGAGTGGTACGACTTCTTCCTGTACGGCTCGGCCGCCGCACTGGTCTTCAACAAGCTGTTCTTCCCCACCGAGGACGAGCTGACCGGCACCCTGCTGGCGTTCCTCACCTACGCCGTCGGCTTCGTCGCCCGGCCCCTCGGCGGCCTGGTCTTCGGTCACTACGGCGACCGGCTCGGCCGCAAGCGACTGCTCGTCATCAGCCTGCTCCTGATGGGCGGGTCGACGTTCCTGATCGGCTGCCTGCCGACGTACGCCGCCCTCGGCGCCGGCGCGCCCCTGCTGCTGACCGCGCTCCGCCTGGTGCAGGGCTTCGCCCTCGGCGGCGAGTGGGGCGGCGCGGTGCTGCTGGTCTCCGAGCACGGCGACCCCCGCAACCGCGGTTTCTGGGCGTCCTGGCCGCAGGCCGGCGCTCCCGGCGGCAACCTGATCGCCACCGGTGTGCTGGCGCTGCTGGCCGCGGTGCAGCCCGACGACGCCTTCCTCGCCTGGGGCTGGCGGGTCGCGTTCCTGCTGTCCGGCGTGCTCGTGCTGATCGGCCTGTGGATCAGGCTGACGGTCGCCGAGTCGCCGGTGTTCCAGGAGGCGCTGGAGCGGCAGGAGCCCGCGCCCAAGGCCCCCATCCTCGGCGTGCTGCGCCACCACTGGCGGGACGTGCTGGTGGCGATGGGCGCCCGGATGGCCGAGAACGTCTCCTACTACGTGATCACCGCGTTCGTCCTCGTGTACGGCACCACGGCGGCGGGCCTGCCCAAGGGCACCGTGCTCAACGCGGTGCTGATCGGCTCGGCGTTCCACTTCGTCACGATCCCGCTGTGGGGCGCGCTGTCGGACCGGATCGGCCGCAGGCCGGTCTATCTTCTCGGCGCCGTCGGCGTCGGCCTGTGGGCCTTCGCGTTCTTCCCGCTGATCGACACCAAGAACTTCGCCCTGGTCACCGTGGCCGTGACGGTCGGCCTGCTGCTGCACGGCGCGATGTACGGCCCGCAGGCGGCGTTCTTCTCCGAGCTGTTCGCCACCCGGATGCGTTACTCGGGCGTCTCGATCGGCTACCAGCTCGCCTCGATCGCGGCCGGCGGCGTGGCCCCGCTGATCGCGGTCGCCCTGCTCGACGCGTACGGATCGAGCGTGCCGGTCTCCGTCTACGTCGTGGCGGCGGCGATCCTCACGATCATCGCGGTGATCGCCTCAAGGGAGACCCGCGACCGCGACCTGTCCGCCATCGAACCGACCTCGGGCGCCGCCAAGACCGCCGCGATCGTGAAGGAGGCCTGATGCGCCCCGGTTCCGTCATGCTGGCCGCACTGGCGCTGGCCCTCCCCCTGGCCGCCGCCATCCCGTCCGAGGCCGCGGCCTGCCCGAACGTGATCGTGCCGGGCGCGCAGAAGCAGGTGATCGCCTGCCTCGACGATCTCACCACGAAGGGCACGCTGGCCTCCGGCCACACCGACCAGTCGGACTGGTCGGGCCTCAACTCCCCCGGCGCCGTCAACCCCAGCGGCGTGCCCGGCGTGCAGATCGACGGCTACTTCCCCGACACCTCCACCGGCAACACCAACCACGGTTGGAACCACGACGCGCAGTTCGTGATCCGGCTGCCGGAGCGGTGGAACGGCGGCCTGGTCGTCGCCGGGTCGCCCGGCAACCGGGAGACCTACGCCAACGACTTCACGATCTCCGACTGGGCGCTGGCCAAGGGCTACGCGTACGCCGCGACCGACAAGGGCAACACCGGCGTCCAGTTCTACCGCGACGGCGTACGGCCCGGCGACGCGGTGGCCGAGTGGAACCGCCGGGTGAGCGAGCTCGCGGTCGCCGCCAAGGCCGTCGTCCGGCAGCGGTACGGCAGGCCGGCCCGCACGACGATCGCGGCCGGCCAGTCCAACGGCGGCTACCTGGTCCGCTGGCAGATCGAGAACCGTCCCGACCTGTTCGACGGCGGCGTCGACTGGGAGGGCACACTCTTCACGGCCGACGGGCCCAACCTGCTGACGTTCCTGCCGCCCGCGCTGCGCGCGTACGCGAAGGGCGACACGGCCGGGGTCGCGGCGGCGGGCTTCGCGCCCGAGTCCGACTTCCTGTGGCCGTTCCACTACCAGTACTACTGGGACTTCACCCAGCGTGTCTTCCGTGAGGAGTTCGACCCCACCTACGACGGCGACGCCGAGGCGGGCACGCCGTTCTGCGCCTCCGGCACGCCCGGCTGCGACACCGACTACGACTACGCCTCGAGGCCCGCGGCGGTGAAGCAGGCGGTCGCGCGGGTGAGCGTCACCGGAAAGATCAAGCGGCCGCTCATCGTCGTCCACGGCACCCTGGACGCGCTGCTGCCGATCCGCGAGGATTCGGACGTCTACGCCAAGATGATCGCCGACCGGCACCGCGACCGGCTGCTGCGCTACTACCGCATCGAGGACGGCACCCACGTCGACAGCCTCTATCCGGCCTTCCCCGACCGGCTGCGGCCCCTGCTGCCGTGCTTCCGCAGCGCGTTCACCGCGCTGGAGGCGTGGATCGGCACGGGCACGCCGCCGCCCCCGAGCGCGACCCTGCCTCGCCCGGCCACGGGCGACCTCGAGAACACCTGCACACTGGGAGCAACACCATGACCCTGCCCATATCCGCCGAGCGTGTCAGCACTCCCCGGCTGACCCTCAACGTCCTGTCGGTGCCCGGCTCGTCGGGCGACCCGGTGTTGTTCGTGCACGGCAACGTCTCCTCCAGCGCGTTCTGGCACTCGACGATGACCGCGATCGCGGCCGAGGGGTTCCGTCCGTACGCGCTCGACCTGCGCGGCTTCGGCGACTCCGACCCCGAGCCGGTGGACGCGAGCCGGGGCGTGCGCGACTACTCCGACGACGTCCTGGCGCTGCTCGACCGGATCGGGCCGGCGCACCTCGTGGGCTGGAGCCTCGGCGGCGGGGTCGTCATGCAGGCCATGCGCGACCGGCCCACGGCGGTGCTGAGCGCGACGCTGGTCAACCCCGTCTCGCCGTACGGCTTCGGTGGCACCACGGGCCCGGACGGCGTGCTGACCAGCCCCGACGGCGTGGGCTCCGGCGGCGGTGCGGCCAACCCCGAGTTCGTGGCGGCGCTCCAGGCGGGCGACCGGTCGGCCGACTCCCCCGTCTCGCCCCGGAACGTGCTGCGCGCCACGTACGTCGCCGCGGGGACGGACCTGGGCGAGGAGGAGGACGCGTTCGTGGAGTCGATGCTGTCCACCCGGATCGGCGACGACCACTACCCGGGCGACTCCCTGCCCTCGGACGCCTGGCCGGGCGTGGCCCCCGGCAAGCGGGGCGTGCTCAACACGATCGCGCCGACGAACTTCCGCATCGACGACCTGCACGAGATCGACCCGAAGCCGCCCATCCTGTGGATCAGGGGCGACCAGGACGTGATCGTCTCGGACACCTCGCTGTTCGACCTCGCGCACCTGGGGGCGATCGGCGCCGTGCCCGGCTGGGACGGCACGCCCGCGCAGCCCATGGTCACCCAGACGCGGGCCGCGCTGGACCGCTACGGCGCCTACCGGGAGGTGGTCGTCGAGGGCGCGGGCCACGGTCCGCACCTCGACAGGCCGGCGGAGTTCCGCACGGCCCTGCTCGCGCACCTGCGCGGATAGTCGGCGGAACAGTTATCGGCGGTCACGCAGGACGCGGACGGCGAGGCGCCGCAGCAGTGAGGGGGCCTGCGGCGAAGCCCCGGCGGGCAGGACGGACACCTGCCCGCCACGGCGCACCGTCAGCCCGAACAGCAGGTCCACGTCCTTCTGGTCGACCCGCAGCGCGGGCCGCCAGGACCCCGGGCCGAGGCAGTCGTCCCCGCCGATCCGGCTCACCGGCACCCGCGCGACGAGCTGCCCGGCCACCCGGCCGGGTATCCCCGGCTCGACCAGCGCGGGCACGATCATGCTGCGCCCGCGCCCGTCCTGCTCGCGCAGCACCAGCTCGGCCGGCGGCCCGCCGCTCGGCGGCACGTACGGCACGGGGACGACGACGAAGACGTGCCCGTCCTGCCGGGCCACGGTGGCCCGGGACGAGACCAGCGCGATCGACTCGGGGAACGACTTCGGCTCCACGCAGACGCCCAGCTCGCCGCGCTCCGACCAGCAGGGCACGACGAGCCGCCTGGGCTCGCCGGCGAGCGCGCCCGCGCAGCTCATCGGCAGGGCGGGGCGGGCCACACGGGTGCGGCCCGCCTGGACGCCCCGCATACGCACGTGGACCTCCCACAGCCCGGCGGGCAGCGGCCGCCCGAGGGCCGCCTCCCCGGCGTCGAGGCGAGCCTGGCCGGTCACCCACACGCGCACCTGGTCGCCGCGCGTCTGGTCCCCGAGGCCCGCACGGCCCACCGAGCAGGTGACCGGCAGGGAGTGGACCACCCCGGTCTCCATGTGGCGGACGCAGACCTCGACGCGGGCCCTGCGCACCGCGTCGGTCACGTCGGCGCCCTCGTCGTCGAGCAGGCCGTCGAGCAGGCCCTCGACTCCGGGGGGCGGGGTCCACAGCAGCCGGTCGCCCCGCTGCCGCAGCCACAGCGGAGCGCCCCCGGCCCGCAGGATCTCCACGCTCAGGTCGAGCAGCAGCACGCCCTGGTCCCAGCGCAAATCCCGCAGCTCCGCGCTGAGCCTGGCGCCCCTGGACGCCTCGGCGAGCGCGACCAGCGCGTCGAGGCGGTCCTGGCGCAGCAGCGCCGTACGGGCGCGCAGGTGCGCGGGCAGGTGGACGTCGAGCGCGGCGGGAAAGCGGTCGAGGGTGAAGCGGCGCAGGAAGGAGAACAGGACCATCCGCTCGTCGGGCTCCGCGGCGAGGAACCGCGCGCCCGCCAGACGGCGCAGCCCGAGCGTCCGATACCAGTGGGCCTGGATGCGCTCCCGCTGCGCGCCCGGCTCGGTGTAGGCGTCCACCACATCGAAGATCGCGTTGAGGCCGTCGAAGAGCGCCTCGGCGTCCGGCCCCTCCTCCTGGTGCGGGCCCAGGTGGCAGCAGATCTCATCGGCCAGCACGGCGATCACCTTCGCGGCGAGGTACGCCCTGGTCACGAAGGTCTGCTCCGACAGCGGCCGGTCGGCGAAGCGGAGCTGGCAGGTCTCCAGGAAGTCGCGGCTGAACAGCTTGTGCGCCGTCGGCAGCGCGAGGAGGTGGTCGCGCAGCACGTCGGCCCGGTCCCGGTCGCGGGCGAAGGCGGCCGGCGGCGGCCCCTGGTCGGCGAGCCTGCCGATCAGCACGTCGGCGTCGGTCTCCACGGCCCTGTCGTACATCCGCTCCAGGGCGTGCGGCTCGAGCCTGTCGTACTGGCCGAGCAGGTAGACGTACTCGCCGCGGGCAACCGACAGGCCGACGTTGCGCCCGCGCGCGGGCGAGCCGCTGTGGTCGAGGTGCAGGACCCGCACGTTGTCGCGCTGCTCGGCGATCGCGTCGAGCCGCCTGCGGGTCCCGTCCGTCGACCCGTCGTCCGCGAAGACGACCTCGTACTCGTCCGGCGGCAGCGACTGCTCCAGCACCGAGCGCACACACGCGCCGAAGGCGTCGTTCGACAGCCCGGGGTTGGACACGGGCATAACCACGCTGACCTTCACACCCATGAGGCCAAGGGTGCAGTGCGACCCCCGCCGTACGCGCGGGCTTGCCGAAAGGTCGAGAAACCCTGACCAGAGTTTCGCGGACCAGTGCCGCGACTAGTACCAACCGGTGGACTGGGAGTGCCCCCAGGCGCCGCAGGGCGTCTTGTAGCGGCCGGCGATGTAGCCGAGACCCCACTTGATCTGGGTGGCGGGGTTGGTCTGCCAGTCGGAGCCCGCGCTGGCCATCTTGCTGCCGGGAAGCGCCTGGGGGATTCCGTAGGCGCCGCTGTAGCGGTTCATGGCCCGCTCATTCCAGTGGCTCTCCTTGTCCCACAGCTTCTCCAGGCAGCCCCACTCGCCGCCCCAGCCGCGCGCCTCGGCCATCTGCTTGCCGAGGGCCTTGTTGCTGCCGGGGTCCGGGGTGGAGCCGGGCGGGAAGTCGGCCGGGGTGAAGCCGCCGCCGCCGGGGGCCTTCTGGACGATCTCGACCGGGTCGAGCCCCTTCTTCCGGTCCTCGCGGGTGCTTTGCAGCCTGTCCTTGCGCAGCGCCTGGACCGCCTGCTCCTTGAGGATGTCGGACTCGGGGTCGGGCGCGTTCGGATCGAGAGCGAGGAAGCTGTCCGGGCCCAGCACCTGCTTGGGAGCGTTGTTGTGCTCCATCGAGGTACGGATCACGAAGGTCGCCCCGCCGGCCACCACGACCACGCTGACGCCGAGGATCACGATCCGCTTGGCGGTCAGCCAGCCGGAGCCGGAGCGTTCGTCTCCTCCCCGCCGGGAGCGGGGGGCGCGGGGGCGATCCTTCAACTGCTGACCAGAGCTCACGGCTTATGAGCTTGCCCTGTGGTGGGGGGTGCTCCGCAACCGAATCGTGGTACCTGTTTGGTGACGTCTTGACCCGACCGCCGATCACATGGACTTTCCCCAATAATGTGATTTTGCTCACACTTTGCGCCACAGGGAGAGGCATGGGTGCCCGGCACCAGCCTGCTCCCGCTTCTTGACAACGGCGTCCGGACCAGGTCACAAGGTCGTGACAAATAGGGGAATTGGTGGGGTCCGCACCATAATGACCGGGTGGCAGGCATCCTCCTGGTCGAAGACGACCCCTCGGTCCGTGCCGGACTCGAGCTCGCGCTCACCCGGCAGGGCCACTCGGTGACCGCGTACGCCACCGGCGAGGAGGCCCTCGACCACGTACGCTCCCGGCGCCCCGAGATCGCGATCCTGGACGTCATGCTGCCCGGCATCGACGGGGTCGAGGTGTGCCGCCGCATCCGCAGGCTCGACCCGCTGCCGATCATCCTGCTCACGGCCAGGGGCGACGACCTCGACGTGGTGGTGGGGCTGGAGGCCGGTGCGGACGACTACGTCGTCAAGCCGGTCGAGCCGCGGGTGCTCGACGCCCGCATCCGCGCCATCCTGCGCCGCCTGGAGTCGGCCTCGCCCGACCGGCTCACCTTCGGCGACCTCGTGATCGACCGCGGAGCCCTCAAGGTGAGCCTCGCGGGCAAGGAGATCCACCTCACCCCGACCGAGCTGCGCCTGCTGCTCGAACTGGTCCGCCATCCCGGCCAGGTGCTCAACCGCCGCTACCTCCTGCGCGCCGTCTGGGACCACACCCATGTGGCGGACTCACGGCTGGTCGACGCGTGCGTGCAGCGCATCCGGGCCAAGATCGAGCCGGTGCCCGCCGATCCCGTCTACATCCACACCGTGCGCGGCTTCGGGTACCGCTTCAGCCCGCCATGACCTGGGTGCCCACCGGGTTGCGGGCCCGGCTGGTGATCACCTTCCTGCTGGTGGCGGTCACCGCGTCCGCCATGGTGGCGGGCCTGGGATACCAGATCGTCCGCCGGGGGCTCCTGGAGCGCGCGGAGCGGGGCGCGGTCGCCGACGTCCGCGAGACGCTGTCCAGGATCACGCTGCCGATCGGCGCGAGCGACGTGGTCTGGCCGAGCGACACCACCGTCACCGAGGAGGACCTCGGCGGGGTGGTGCAGGCGCTCGAGGCCCCGGAGCGGACCGTCATCGTCACCTACGGCGACCACCGGCGCTCCAACACCGGGGCCGGCTTCACCATGAGCGACGTGCCCGACCAGCTCCGCTGGCAGGCGGCCCGGCGGCTGGTCTACCAGAGGGTGGTGCTCAGGGACCACCCGTGGCTGATCGTCGCCACGCAGATCCAGCGGGCCACCCGCGACGGCGTGCTGCGCCCCACGGGCCTGACGGCCTACGTCTTCGTGCCGCTGGCGGAGGAGGCGGCCGTGCTGTCCCGCCTCAAGGCCGCCCTCGCGCAGGCCGGAGGCATCACGCTCGCCCTGGCGCTGACCCTGGCCCTGCTGTCGGCCCGGCGGGTGCTGCTGCCCGTACGGCGGCTGGGCGCGGCCGCCCGCGCGCTCGGCGCCGGTGAGCTGCACGTCCGCCTCCCCGTACGAGGCAGGGACGAGCTGGCGGAGCTGACCGCGACGTTCAACGAGACGGCGGCGGCGCTGGAGGACACGGTCTCCGAGCTGCGGACGCTGGAGTCGATGTCGCGGCGGTTCGTCGCGGACGTCTCCCACGAGCTGCGCACACCGCTGACCGCGATGACCGCGGTGACGGACATGCTGTCGGAGGACGCCGACGACCTGCCGGACGACGCGGGGGAGGCCGTGCGGATCGTCGTCCGCGAGATCGACAGGCTCCGGGTGCTGGTCGAGCACCTCATCGAGATCAGCAGGTTCGACGCGGGCGCCGCCACGCTCCGCCGGGAGACCGTCGACGTGGGCGACGCGCTGGCCGACTGCCTGGAGGTGCGGGGCTGGGCGGACCGGGTCAAGCTCACCGTGCCCGTCGGGCTCACGTTCTCCCTGGACGCCCGGAGGTTCGACGTGATCGTGGCCAACCTCGTCGGCAACGCGCTCAACCACGGCGCGCCTCCCGTCGTGGTGAGCGCGCGGGTGGCGGTCGGCGGCGACAAGCACGGAGCGCTCGAGGTGACCGTGCGCGATCATGGGAGCGGCATCCCCGAGCAGGTCCTCCCCCACGTCTTCGACCGCTTCTACAAGGCGGGCACCGACCGGGCCAGGAGCGTGGGCAGCGGCCTCGGCCTGGCCATCGCCAAGGCCAACGCCGAACTGCACGGCGGCTCGATCACAGCCGAGCGCTGCGAACCCGGCACCCTCTTCCGCGTCTGGATCCCGAAACCATGAGGAGACGAATCGGACGCGCGGTCGCGGCCCTGTTCGCGGGGCTGCTCATGGTGTCGGCGGCCTGCGGGGTCGTGCCGACCGGGGTGGTCGACGCCGGCCCCGCGCCGGTCATCAGCGGCACCCCCACCCTCGTCACGATCTACCTGCTGCGGGACGGACGGCTGTGGCCCACGCGGGTCGCGGCGCGCTCGCCGCACGTCAACGACGTGCTGGACGCGCTGTTCGCGGCCAGCGGGCGGCCGTCGAACCGGCTGTCCACCGCGCTGACCGGGCTCACGCTGGCCCAGGTGCAGCTCGTCAGGTACACCCCGGACGCGGGCAGCCGCAACGACCCCGACAACACCCTCAGCCTGCGGGTACGGCTGTTCGTGAGCGGCTGGAAGATCACCAGGACCGCCATGGCCCAGATCACCTGTACGGCGCGGCTGCGCCCGGAGATCTGGGCCGTGGAGATCGCTCACGCGACTCCCGACAGGAACGGCCCCCTGAAGGTCCACACCTGCCGGGAGTTCTGGGATCTGGCCCCCAAGGACGGCCATCTCCCTCCGTGACGGATCAGAGCGTGATGTTCTCCAGCATCTCGGTCACCAGGGCGGCGATCGGCGACCGCTCGGACCTGGTCAGCGTGATGTGGGCGAACAGCGGGTGGCCCTTGAGCTTCTCCACCACGGCGACGACGCCGTCGTGCCGGCCCACCCGCAGGTTGTCGCGCTGGGCGATGTCGTGGGTGAGCACGACCCGCGAGTTGGCCCCGATGCGGGACAGCACGGTCAGCAGCACGCCGCGCTCCAGCGACTGCGCCTCGTCCACGATCACGAAGGCGTCGTGGAGGGAACGGCCGCGGATGTGGGTCAGCGGCAGGACCTCCAGCATGCCCCGGTCGATGACCTCCTCGATGACCTCGGGGGACGTCACCGCGCCCAGCGTGTCGTAGACCGCCTGGGCCCACGGGCCCATCTTGTCGTTCTCCGAACCGGGCAGGTAGCCGAGCTCCTGGCCGCCCACGGCGTACAGGGGGCGGAAGACGATGATCTTGCGGTGCTGGCGGCGCTCGAGCACCGCCTCCAGGCCCGCGCACAGCGCCAGCGCGGACTTGCCGGTGCCGGCGCGGCCGCCCATCGAGACGATGCCGACGTCGGGGTCCATCAGCAGGTCGAGCGCGATCCGCTGCTCCGCCGACCGGCCGTGCAGCCCGAAGACCTCACGGTCGCCTCTCACCAGACGTACCGACTTGTCCGGCAGGACGCGGCCGAGCGCGGAGCCGCGGCTCGACAGCAGCCGCAGGCCGGTGTGGCACGGCAGGTCGCGCGCCTCGTCGATGTCGGCCGTGCCGGACTCGAAGAGGGCGTCCATCTCCTCCGTGGTGACCTGGAGCTCCGCCATGCCGGTCCAGCCGGACTCGACCACCATGCCGGCGCGGTACTCCTCCGCGGCCAGGCCGATGGACGCCGCCTTGACCCGCATCGGCAGGTCCTTCGACACCAGCACCACGTCCTTGCCCTCCGCCGCGAGGTTCTGCGCGACGGTGAGGATGCGGGTGTCGTTGTCACCCAGGCGGAAGCCCGCCGGGAGGCAGGACGGATCACTATGGTTCAGCTCGACCCGGATGTTCCCGTCGCCGATCGGCATGGGCTCATCCAGCCGTCCGTACCGCACTCTGAGGTCATCGAGGAAGCGCAGAGCCTCCCGGGCGAAGTAGCCGAGCTCGGGGTGGTGGCGCTTGGCCTCCAGTTCCGTGATGACGACGATCGGGACGACGACCTCGTGCTCGGCGAAGCGGCTCATCGCCGCCGGGTCGGCGAGCAGGACGGACGTGTCCAGAACGTAGGTGCGGGATGTGGACGGGTTGCTCGAGGACACTGCCACGCGTTCTCCCCCGGGCGCCTGAGGTGGGCGCCCTGCCTTGACTGGTGGTGAACGGACCGGGCCCGTGACCTGCGAGGGCAGACCGGGGCTCCGGCCCTCCTCGCATGGTGGTCGCGCAAGGACGGGCCCTCTCCCGAGGTGATGGCCGCCGATCCCCTCGACGGCCGCTCAGCTACTACGTTACGTAACGAATCTCCCCAGCCCAATAGGTTTACGCAGGCTAAAAGATGCTGGTCACGTACCGTCTCAGGAGCCGTACCGACGGTGCCGTGCGGCGTACGAGCGGAGCGCCCGCAGGAAGTCGACTCTGCGGAAGTCGGGCCAGTAGGCCTCGCAGAAGTAGAACTCGGAGTGGGCGCTCTGCCAGAGCAGGAATCCGGAGAGTCGCTGCTCTCCCGAGGTCCGGATGACGAGATCCGGGTCGGGCAGGCCGCGCGTGTAGAGATGCTCCGCGATGTGCTCGACGTCGAGGACCTCGACGAGGTCCTCGATACTCGCGCCCTTGCTGGCGTGCTCCTGGAGGAGGGAGCGCACCGCATCAGCGATCTCACGCCTTCCTCCATACCCAACGGCAACGTTCACAATCAGGCCTGGACGATGCGATGTGGTTTCTTTTGCGTGTTTGAGGACACGAGCCGTGTGATCGGGCAGAAGGTCGAGCGAGCCCATGGGGTTGAGGTGCCATCCCTGGTCCACGAGATCCTGCACGAGGTTCTCGATCACCTGGAGCAACGGCTCGAGCTCGGCCTTGTCCCTGGCGAGGTTGTCGGTGGAGAGCAGCCACAGCGTCACGTACTCGACCCCGGCCTCGCGGCACCACACCAGCAGCTCGGAGATCTTGTCCGCGCCCTTCTGATGGCCCCGGCTGACGTCCCGCAGGCCCATGGCCCGCGCCCATCTGCGGTTGCCGTCCACGATGACGCCGACATGGCGGGGGATCTGGTCGGAGGACAGCTTGCGTTCGAGCCTGCGCTCGTACAGCTTGTACACGAGATCGCGCATGCTCATGCCACCTCCTCGCCTGGCGGCTCGGAGTCGCATTCGCGAAACGCGCTGTGTTTATTGGTTCGCTCGCTGCGCTCGCTCACTCGACCCTCTTCCTCGCGACGGTGGGGCTCGATCACCAATTATCGCGGGCGAACGGCATGCCCTGCCCTCCTCAGGCTTTCCTGGACAGGGCCGGGGTAACCCGCCTCGCGTGGTCAGAGTCGCCCGCGTGCCCGCAGCCAGGCGGCGAAGTCCCGTGCGTCCGCCCTCGACCCGCCCTCGGGCTTCACGTGTCCGCGGCATACTCCGCGAACAGCCGGCGAACTCGGCGCCGAGGGCCTCGGCGAGGTCGGGGGCGGCGCGGGCGGACCGAGCCGCGCCGCTTGGCCAGCAGCCCACGGGCCTGGACGGCCACGCGGCCGGGGTCGAAGCCGTCCGGCACGCGTCCGCCCGCCACCAGGGCCGCCAGCAGCTCCGCCTGAGCGGCCGCCAGCGCGGCCCGCGCCTCCGCCGCGGACACCGGGGACACAGGCGGCTCAGGCACGGGACATCGCCTCTCGGATGCGCCCCAGCTCGCCCGCCAGCGCGCTGTCGCCGGGATAGGCGTCGTCCCACTCCAGCAGCACGCCGGGCGGCGTCACCCGGGCGCACAGCTCGGTCAGCAGGTCGAGCACCTCGGCGGGAGGCGACGAGGTGTGCGTGTCGTGCCACAGGCCGTCGTGCGCGTGCCCGCCCGCCACATGGACGTACGCGACGGCTTCCAGCGGCAGCGCGTCGAGTGCCCGCCTCGCGTCCAGGCCGAGGTTGACCTGGTTCGTGTAGAGGTTGGCCACGTCGACCAGCAGCTTCACGCCCGTCCGCTCGACCAGCTCGCCGAGGAACTGCGCCTCGGTCAGTTCGTCGTCCGGCCAGCCGAACAGGGCCGCCACGTTCTCGAGCGCGAGCGGCACCGGGAGCGCGTCCTGCGCCTCCCGCACGTTCTCCACGATCACCGACAGCGCCTCTCTGGTGCGCGGGACCGGCAGCAGGTGGCCGGCCTCCACGGCACCGGCCCGCACGAAGGCCACGTGCTCGCTGACGAGAGGGGCGCCCAGCGCCTCGGCGCACGCCGCGAGGCGCGCCAGCCGGACCGGATCGGGACGGTGCGCGCCGCCGACGCCCAGGCCCACGCCGTGGGGCACGACGGGCACCCCGGCGGCGCGCAGCACGGACAGGGACTCGGGCGGCCGGGCCGGATCGACGTTCTCCGCGATCACTTCGACGAACCCGACACCGGGCAACCGCTCCACCGTGAGGTCGATTTCCGGCCGCCAGCCGATCCCGACACCGAGACCGGCCCCCTGCCCGCCACCCGAAGCGGCGCCCTGAGCGGCACCCGCGGCGTGCCTCTTGTGCTCCCGGCCACGCCTGCCGGACGGCAGCCACCTCCCGAACCGGCCCTCAGCCACCGCCGCACCCGCCGCCGCAGCCACCGCCGCAACCGCTGCTTCCGCAGCCGCTCGAGTCGGAGCCGCACCCGCTCGAACCGCAGCCCGTTCCCCCGCCGTCGCCGCCGCCGCTGTCGCCCGTGACGGAGGGGCCTCCGCCCGAGGACCCGTCGCCGCTGTCGAAGGAGCGGCGGGCGATGGCGTCCTCCGCCGCGATCTGGCCCGCGAGGTGCGGATCGCCGAGCTCGCCCAGGCCGTACAGGGCGATCGCCGTGACCGCGGCGAGATTCGCCGCGCCCCCCTGCGCCGAGCGCGCCGGCGGTTCCGTGCGCGAGCACGCCCCTCGGCTGCCTCTCGCGCGCCTGCCGCAGCGCCTCCTCACCCGCATGGCTCAGCTGATCCCGCAGGGACGCGGCGTACGTGACGGATGCGATCAGGGCGCATCCGCCGGAGATCGCGGCGATCGCGAACGCGGCCCAGCTCGCGGCGTCGGAGGCGAGGGTCCCGGTGAAGACGATCAGCACGAGCGTGACGGCCGCGGCGGCGAGGGCGAGCACCGCGAGGGCGCGCAGGCGCGCGTTGAGGCGGCGCGCGCCCTCCAGGAAGCCGTCGGGAAGCAGGTGGCCCTGCGCGATCAGGCGTCGCCTCAGCTCCGCCACCGCGGAGCCGTCACCCGCGCGGCGCCTGATCTCGGCCGCGCTCGCCCCGCCGGGCCGCGTGACCAGGTCGAGCACGGCCTGCTCGACGGGGTCGGCGGAGGTCGTGGGAGCATCCGCAATGGCGGTGACCCTGCCGCCGCGGGCGACGCGCACCTGCTCGCGGACCGCAAGCGAGGCGAGCGCCGTGTTGACCGCACGGGCCGGCCCTCCCGCCAGGAAGGCCAGCTCGTAGGCGTCCAGGTCGAGCCCGGACGCTCCGAACACCGATTTGGCTCTTCGCCGCTCCCTGGGGACGGCGAGAGCGGTCGTGACGACGAGTGCCGCGATTATCGCCGCGGCGACGACGAGCACCAGCTCCACGTACGCCCTCCTCTGGGGGAGAAGGAGGGGCCCCGAACCGGGCCGGACGGCCCGCGCCCCGTCTATCCCGTAGACGAAGCCTTCACGGGGAAAGTTCCGTCCGAGGGAGCGGGTGCGCGGGCCGTCCGTAAGCGAGGCTCAGCCGAGCCGCTGGACCAGTGCCCTGTACTCGTCCCACAGCTCCTTCGGCATGTGGTCGCCGAAGGTCTCGAAGTGGGGCGGGATCAGCGCGGCCTCCTCGCGCCACACCTCGGGGTCGACGCTGAGCAGGAGCTCCATGTCCTCGGGCGCGATGTCGAGGCCCTCGGTGTCGATCGAGGCCGGCAGGTTGCCGATCGGCGTGGGCACGGCGTCGGCCACGCCGTTCAGCCGGTCGACGATCCACTTGAGCACCCGGCTGTTCTCGCCGAAGCCCGGCCACACGAAGCGGCCGTTCGCGTCCTTGCGGAACCAGTTCACGTAGTAGATCTTGGGCAGCTTCTCCGGGTCGGTCATCTTGCCGACCTTGAGCCAGTGCGCGAAGTAGTCGCCCATGTTGTAGCCGCAGAACGGCAGCATGGCGAACGGGTCGCGGCGCAGCTCGCCGACCTTGCCCTCGGCCGCCGCGGTCTTCTCCGAGGCCACGTTGGCGCCCAGGAACACGCCGTGCTGCCAGCTCAGCGACTCGGTCACCAGCGGCACCGCGGTCGCCCTGCGGCCGCCGAACAGGATGGCCGAGATCGGCACCCCGGCGGGGTCCTGCCACTCGCGGGCGATCGTCGGGCACTGCTCGGCCGGGGTGGTGAACCGGGCGTTCGGGTGCGCGGCGGGCTCGCCGGACTCCGGCGTCCAGTCGCGGCCCTTCCAGTCCGTGAGGTGCGCGGGCGGCTCGTCGGTGAGGCCCTCCCACCAGACGTCCCCGTCGTCGGTCAGCGCGACGTTCGTGAAGATGCTGTTGCCCCACAGCGTCTCGATCGCGTTGGCGTTCGTGGACTGGCCGGTCCCCGGCGCGACCCCGAAGAAGCCGGCCTCCGGGTTGATCGCGTACAGCCGGCCGTCAGGGCCGAAGCGCATCCAGGCGATGTCGTCGCCGATCGTCTCGACCTTCCAGCCCGGGATCGTGGGCTGGAGCATGGCGAGGTTCGTCTTGCCGCACGCCGACGGGAAGGCCGCGGCGACGTACCGCGCCTCGCCCTGCGGAGGCGTGAGCTTCAGGATCAGCATGTGCTCGGCCAGCCAGCCCTCGTCGCGGGCCATCGCGCTGGCGATCCGCAGCGCGTAGCACTTCTTGCCCAGCAGCGCGTTGCCGCCGTAGCCCGAGCCGTACGACCAGATCTCGCGGGTCTCCGGGAAGTGGCTGATGTACTTGGTCTGGCTGCACGGCCACGGCACGTCGGCCTGGCCGGGCTCCAGCGGCGCGCCCACCGAGTGGACCGCCTTGACGAAGTCGCCGCGTTCCTCGATGAGGCGCAGCGCCGCCTCGCCCATCCTGGTCATGATCCGCATCGACACCACGACGTACGGCGAGTCGGTGATCTCGACGCCGAGCTGCGAGATGTTCCCGCCCAGGGGGCCCATGCAGAACGGCACGACGTACATCGTCCGGCCCCGCATGCAGCCCTTGAACAGCGTGGCGAACGTCCGGCGCATCTCGTCCGGCGCGATCCAGTTGTTGGTGGGCCCGGCGTCCTCCTCACGCTCGGAGCAGATGAACGTGCGGTCCTCCACGCGCGCGACGTCGCTCGGGTCCGAGGCCGCGTAGAAGCTGTTGGGACGCTTGACCAGCCGCGTGAAGGTGCCCTGCTCGACCAGAAGGTTGGTCAGGCGCGTCCATTCGGCCTCGGAGCCGTCGCACCATTCGATCCGGTCCGGCTGGGTCAGCTCCGCGATCTGGCTCACCCAGGCGGCCAGATCGCTGTGAGTGGTAGGCGTCGGTACCTCTACTGAAATGGACACGGGGGCGGCTCCTTAATCTCTCAGGGCCAGAGCATCATCAGCGACGAATGGCTTCCGAATCCAATTGGAGTAGACCACCCTGTTTCCACTCCGTTAAATCGTCGCCATTATCGACTTCACGGCCTCGGACAGCATCGGCCCAGGCAGCGGCCGTGATGCTGTGGGACCTTACCCACCCTGGCCCTGTTGAAAAAACGTCCTTCTCCCCCTTACCCGTCTGACCGGCCTTACACATTGGTATAGGCCAATTCGAATGGTCCAGACCTCTCCGGGAATTGGTTCAGTCCAATCCGCCGGGGCCTTCCGCCCTGATCCGGTCCACGTGCTGAAGGGCATCGCGCAGGTCAGCGAGCCAACTGTCGGTGTGTTTGCCGACGAGCCGGACGCACCAGGCCAGCGCGTCGCTGCGGCTGCGCGCGACACCCGCGGCGACCAGGGTGTCGAGGACCTGCCGTTCCGGCTGGCGTAGCCGGGTCATGACGGGGACGGAAAGAGTGGTGAACATCACTGTCTCGTCACCGACGACGACGCCCCAGGAGACCTTGCGGCGGAAGCGGTGCTCGGCCTCCCTGGCGATGTCGATCCTGCGCTCGCGCGTCTCCTCGCGGAACCGCTCGACGTACCCCTCCATCGCCGCCGCGCGCTCCAGGTCGGGGAGCCCTTCGGCCACCGACAGCGGGGGAAGCGTGCCCAGCACGGTGATCTCCTCGCGGTCCACCACGACCTTGGGGGACTCGGCGAACCAGTTCTCCGGCAGCCGGCCGGCGAACCAGGCACTCAACTGTTCTTCCGAATTCATGTAATCAACATTACATCGCAACTCGGCAATGGCCCAGTGCGTTCGGCTCGGTGCGTCCTCCTAGCGGGGAGTATGGGCAGGGGTGGGGAAGAACGGCAGAATCGGGACATGAGCTCACCACAGCGCGCCGACCGGACCCCGCACCCCTCGGATCGCGTTGTCACGAGCCTGCGCGAGCGCAAGAAGGCCAAGACCCGCAGGACCATCCAGGAGGAGGCCCTGCGGCTGTTCGCCGAGCAAGGGTACGAGGCCACGACGATCGAGCAGATCGCGGAGGCGGCGGAGGTCTCCCCCAGCACGTTCTTCCGCTACTTCCCCACGAAGGAGGACGTGGTCGCCCGGGGCGACTACGACCAGGTCATCTTGGAGATGATCAAGGCTCAGCCGCCGGACCTGCCCCCGCTGACCGCGCTGCGCACCGCCTTCCGTACGGCCTTCGCGTCGATGCGGGCCGAGGAGCTGGACAAGGTGCTCGCCCGGGCCAAGTTGTCCGCCTCCGTGCCCGCCCTGCGCGCGCGAACCTTGGACGGACTGTTCGACACGATCGACATGCTCGCGGGCGCGGTGGCGGAGCGGGCGGGCCGCGACCCCCGCGACCTCGCCGTACGGGCCCTCGTCGGCGCGGTCATGGGGGTCCTGCTCCCGGCCATGTTCACCTGGGTCGAGCGGGGCGGCGCCACCCCGCTGCCCGACCTGGTCGACGAGGCTCTCGGCTGTCTCGAGGCCGGACTGCCCGTCTAGTCCGCCTGGTCCGGCACGACCCGAAGGACGATCTTGCCCTGGATGTGGCCGCGTTCGGCCCGTTCGTGGGCCCTCGCGGCCTCGGCGAGCGGGAAGACGGAGTCCAGGCCGACGCGCAGCCGGCCCTCCTCCAGCAGGCGCCCCAGCTCCGCCATCTGCTTTCCGTCCGAGTGGACCTGGCCCGACCGGAACGTGATGCCCAGCTCGGCCGCCCGCTCCCGGTGGTACTCGCCGTGGAAGACCGGGCTGATCACGCCGCCGGGCCGCAGGACCGGCAGAAATCTATGCGCGTCCGGCCCGCCCACGGTGTCGATGAGGACGTCCACGTCCCGCACCTCGTCCTCCGCACGGGTGGTCGTGTAGTCGACGAACTCGTCCACCCCGAGCTCACGCAGGAACGTCTCGTGCCGCCCCGAGGCGACCCCGATGACGTACGCGCCCTGCAACTTGGCGAGTTGCACCGCGAAGTGGCCGACCCCGCCGGCGGCGCCGTTGACCAGCACTCTGCGGCCCTCGCCGAGCTTGATGTGATCGAAGACGTACTGGTAGGCGGTGAGCCCGGCCATCGGCACGGCGGCCGCCTCCACGTGGCCGAGGTTCACCGGCTTGCGGGCCAGGTGGAACGCGGGCGAGGTGGTGTACTCGGCGTATCCCCTTCCCCCGCGCTCCAGAGAGGGGAAGCGCACGAGGCCGAACACCTCGTCGCCCTCCTGCCACTCGGTGATGCCGTGGCCGACGGCGGCGACCACGCCGGAGATGTCCGAGCCCGGCGTGTACGGCAGGGGAATCGTGGGCCGCAGTTCCTCCGGGATGTTGGCGAAGCCCCTGCGGGCGTACCAGTCGGGCGGGTTCATCCCCGCCGCGTGGACCTGGACGAGCACCTCTCCGATTCCCGGCTCGGGGCGGGCAACCTCCTCCATCGCCAGAACTCCGGGCTCCCCGGTCCGGTGCATGCGGACGGCCTTCATCGTGGGCATCGATCCTCCTGGGCGACTACGATTCGGAGCGATGCTCCGGATAATAAGCGGAGCACCGCTCCACATGTCAAGGTGCGAGGATCGACGCATGACGGGCCGACAGCAGCGCGCGGACGCGCAGCGCAACTACGAGCGCATCCTGGAGGTCGCCAGGACCGTGGTGGAGGAGCAGGGGACCCAGGCGTCGCTGCGCGATGTCGCCCGGCGCGCCGAGGTCGGCATGGGCACGCTCTACCGCCACTTCCCCACGCGAGAGGCCCTGCTGGAGGCATTGCTCCGGCAGCGGTTCGACAACCTGGCGGCCCGCGCGGAGGAGTTGGAGGGCGCGGGCGACTCCCACGAGGCGCTACGGCAGTGGCTGCGGGAGTTTCTCCGCGGCGCGAGCGCCTACCGCGGCCTGACCGCTTCGATGATGACGACGATCAGCGACGAGGACTCTCCTCTGCACGCGTCGTGCTCCGCCATGCGGGAGGCCGCAGGACGCCTGGTCAAACGAGCCCAGGACGACGGCCACATCAGGCCCGACGTCGACGGGATGGACGTGTTCGCGCTGACCAGCGCCGTCGGCTGGATCGCCGAGCAGGGCCCGGTCGTCGCCGAGCGGCGCGAGCACCTGTTCTCGCTCGTGCTGGACGGCCTGGCCGCCGGTGCGGTCAGCGGACGCGGGCGGAGAGCTGCGGACTGACCCGGACGACCCCGGCGAGGTTCTTGGTGTAGACGTTCGCGATCTTCACGACGTCGCCGGTGTGCGGGGCGTGCAGCATCTTCCCGTTGCCCCAGTAGATGGCGACGTGCGAGATGTAGCCGGGGTTGGTCGGGTCGTTGCGCCAGAACAGCAGGTCGCCCGGCTGCGCCTGCGACAGCGGCACCTGCGGCCCGGTGACCCACTGCTGGTACGTCACCCGCGGCATGCGCACGCCCGCCTGCGCGTACGCCCACTGCACGAGCCCCGAGCAGTCGAAGCTGTCGGGCCCCTCGGCGCCCCAGACGTACGGCCGGCCGAGCTTGCTGACGGCCGCCGTGAGCGCGACCCTGAGCTGCTCCGCGGACATGAACGCGGTCTGCGGCCACACCGTGCGTCCCTTGGGCGTCACCACCACCGGGTTGATCGTGGCGACCTGACTGCCCTTGGGCAGGATCTTCAGCAGCCTGAGACGGAGCTTGCGGGAGTCGACCTTCGGCGCGCTCACGACAAGGGCGTTGCCGTCCGGGATGCCGAGCGCCGCCGCCGTCCCCTTCGAGACGATCGCCGCGATCGAGCCCATGCCCACCGTGGCGTACGCGCCGATGCGCAGGCGCCTGACGCCGCTGTGGACCTGCGAGCCGAGCTGCACGCCGCCGTCGTTGCCGAGTTCGAAGGAGACCGCCATGTCCCCGGCCGCGATGTTGCGCCACAACTCGTCCGAGGAGGCCGTCACCTTCGGCGTGTACGAACGGAAGGTGGACGGGTCGACGCCCATCGTCGGCACCCGCTTGCCGTCCACGACCACGTCGGCCGCGCCGGTCACCTCGGCGGCGGTCACGCCCTTCTGCTTGCGCACCTTCTCCACCACCTCGGGGGGAAGGGGCCGGTTGGCCACCACGAACAGGTGCGGGCGGATCAGCCGCTGCAGCGGGGCCACCGGCTGCCGCGTCACCGTCTGGGCGACCGGGGCCTGGCGCCCCGGCGTCGGGGACGACACGTCGCGGGCCTGCCGGGCCGCCGCCACGTAGCCGTTGCCCGTACGCCGGTCGGACAGGGCCGTGACCACGCCCGAGTTCGCGGACTCCGACCCGAGCTCCCCGAGCACGAGCACGTCGGCCGTCAGCACGGTGACGAGCGCCACGGCGATGAGGGGAATCGTCCTGCGCAGGCGCCCCGGGCGGGGCAGACGCGGGCGATAGGCGAGATCCTGACGAGCCTCGGACACGGCCCTCGCGAACTTCCTGCCTAAACGGGTGGACGGACGCGCTCGGCGTTCGAGCACGATCTCACCCCTCCCGCGGCGAATGGTCCGGTCCACGACGAGACTGCCGCACGCCGGGAATACCGCAAACGAATCCGGAATTCCCGGCCGGGGCGAAAAGGGTGGAACCTAGTTGCCGATGTACGGCACGGCTTCGAGGATCTCGACGGTGTTCTGCCTGCCGTTGGGCAGCGTGTACGTCGCCTTTTCCCCGATCTTCTTGCCGTTGATCGCGGACCCGAGGGGAGAGTTCGGCGAGTAGACGTCGATCGGCGCGCCGCTCTCCTCGCGGGAGGCGAGCAGGAAGGTGACCTCCTCGTCGTCGCCGTCGAAGCGGACCGTCACGGTCATGCCGGGACCCACGACGCCCTCGGCGCGGGGAGCCTCACCGACCCTGGCGTTGTCCAGGATCTGCCGGAGGTGGAAGATGCGGGCCTCCATCTTGCCCTGCTCGTCCTTGGCGGCGTGGTAGCCACCGTTCTCCCTGAGGTCACCCTCTTCCCGGGCGGCTTCGATCTTCTTGGCGATGTCCGTGCGACCCGGGCCCGAAAGGTACTCGTACTCCTCCTTGAGGCGGTCGTACGCCTCTTGCGTCAGCCAGGTGACGTTGTCGTTCTGGGAGACGGCCACGGGCTCTCCTTGTTTCCGTAAGTGACTCGAAAGGCTGTCAAGTTAACGCCTTCGAACGCTTCCCCAAAGATTCCACTATACGAGATCGCAGTAGTCGACATGTACTGCCGTGGCCTGGGAACTCGTCCTCAGCCGCTCGGTGAACTCGAGGTCCGACCTGCCCTTGGGAATGTCGACCTCGCGGCTGCCGACCTCCAGGTGCTGGGTGTCGAGTGCCTGGATCCGGCACATCGCCGCCCGATCGGCCGGCTTGTGCACCGTGAAGGTGATGACGGCCGAGTCCGTGGCGCTCGCGTCGAAGGTGATCACGTCGGCGCTCACCGAGGGGTTCCCGTTCGCACGGAGCATGACGTAGCCCCAGCCACCCGCCATGACCGCCACGATCAGCGCGATCACGATGTACGGCACCAGCCTGGCGGGCCGCGCCGGGCGGGGCGCGAACTCGTCCGGCGTGCCGAGCACCGGGCGCGTCCCCTGGCCGCCGGCCTCATCGGTGGGCATCGCGGAATCTCCCTGAGGATTGTCGGTGTTGTGCGAGACGATCGTCCGCACAAGTCGACCGTGTCCGCGACGCGGGCCATACCGGGTCCGGAACACACGGTCTCTTAGAAGCTAACCTCTTTTCGTAGCCATAGGACACCTGAGGAGAGACGTGAGTGCACCGTTGAGGCTGATGGCCGTGCACGCGCACCCAGACGACGAGTCGAGCAAGGGCGCCGCCACGATGGCCCGCTACGTCGCGGAGGGCGTGGAGGTGCTCGTCGTCACGTGTACGGGTGGTGAACGCGGCTCGATCCTCAACCCCAAGATGGACCGGCCCGACATCCTGGAGAACATGGGCGAGGTGCGCCGCCAGGAGATGGAGAAGGCGCGCGAGATCCTCGGCGTCCAGCAGCGGTTCCTCGGCTTCGTCGACTCCGGACTGCCGGAGGACGAGAACGAGCCGCTGCCCGAGGGGTGCTTCGCGCTGCAGCCGCTCGAGGTCGCGTCGGCGCCGCTCGTCGCCGCCGTCCGGGAGTTCCGGCCGCACGTGATCCTCACGTACGACGACAACGGCGGCTACCCGCACCCGGACCACATCATGACCAACCGGGTGTCGGTGGAGGCGTTCGAGGCGGCGGGCGACCCCGACCGCTACCCCGGCACGGGCGAGCCGTGGCAGCCGCTGAAGCTCTACTACCACATGGGCTTCACCCGGGAGCGGTTCGAGGCGCTGCACAACGCCATGACCGAGCGCGGCATGGGCTCGCCGTACGCCGACTGGATCGCGCGGTGGGAGGACCGGCCGCAGAAGTGGGACGTGACCACCAAGGTCCCGTGCGCGGAGTACTTCGAGGTCCGCGATCTCGCCCTGCTCGCGCACGCCACCCAGGTGGACCCGGACGGGTTCTGGTTCGTCTGCCCGCGTGAGCTGCAGGAGGAGATCTGGCCGACCGAGGACTACCACCTCGCGCGGTCGCTCGTGGACACCACATTGCCGGAGGACGACCTGTTCGCGGGGATCGCCGCGGAGGTCACCCCTGCCTGCTCGTAAGCTGAAGGCGTGGATGCAACCAGCTACGGGCCGGGTCTCCTGGGCTTTCTCGTCGTCGCCGCGATCGGTTTGGCCCTGTTCTTCCTTCTGAAGAACATGAACAAGCAGATGAGGAAGATCCAGGTGCCGCACGACGAGCGCGAGGACGAACGGCGCGGGAACGGGCCCGAGGCGTGAGCGCGGACGCCCGGGTCGTCGACAACCCCGCCGCGTCGCGTTACGAGATCGTCGTCGACGGGGTGGTCGCCGGGTTCGCGCAGTACCGGCTGCGGGGCGGCTCGATGGTCTTCCCGCATACCGAGGTGCGTGACGAGTTCGAGGGCCGCGGCCTCGGCAGCAGGCTGGTGGGCGGGGCCCTCGACGGAGCACGGGCGGCCGGCCTTCGGGTCGTGCCGCTGTGCTCGTTCGTCGCCTGGTACATCCAGCGGCATCCGGAATACCGCGATCTGGTGGACGACGACTACCGGGGCCTGGTCGACACGCCCGGGTGATCCCCTCGGTTCGGGGGCTCAATCGGGCGGCTCAGTCGGGCAGTGCGGGGCCTGAGGACCAGGCGCGTTCCAGCGCCTTCGGCAGGCCCCACCAGCCCAGCGGGGTCAGCACCTCGGCCCGGTCCACGATGCCGAGGTGCGCCCACAGCGGTGTCACCGCCGTGAACAGCATCTCCGTCGCCTCCAGGTCCTCCGGCTCGTCCGGGTCCATGTCGACGTCCTCGGAGTCCGCGATGAACCGGGCGATCCGCTCGGGCGAGGCGAGCACCCCCGGGCCGTACCGGACCAGGGCGATCACCGACGCGAGCCAGTCGGCGTGGTGGATGGCGCACAACGAGGCCAGTATCGAGTCCTCGTGGCTGAGCTCGCCCTCCATGTCGAAGAACCGGGCGGCGTCCTCCTCGTCCGGCAGGTCGGAGATCGGCGCGGCGATCCCGGCGGCGACGGTGAGCCACAAATCCTCGTCCCGTTCGGGCAGATCGCCGTCCTCCAGCCCGGCGCAGGCGCGTAGCACGTTGCCCGGGTAGCCGGGCCGGGTCAGCGTCACGCGCAGCCGCCGGGCGGCCGAGCGGAGATCCTCCTCGGGGAAGGGCGGCTCCGGCAGGTCGTCGAGCACCCGCCGCAGCTCGCTCAGCGCGAACGCCTCCTCCTCGTCCCAGGCGGCGTACAGCTCCTGGTCCTGCTCGTCGTTGACCACGACGTTGGGCACCCGGCCGTCCGGCAGCGGGGTGCCGAGCCAGCGCTCCTGGAGCTCCTCGTAGGCGTGCCGGGCGTCGGGATCCCCGGCGGCCAGCGCGTCCGCGTCGATCTCCCCGGCCGCCAGCCGCTCCTCCAGGAACTCGACCAGCCGCTCGTACATCTCGGTGGCCACCGGGCCGCGCTCGCTCTCCTCGGGCCACAGGAAGTAGCTGCGGGTGAGCATGATCGGCTCGGTCCCGCTGGACTCCAGCCAGCGCTGCACGTCGCCCACCGTCGCCACGCCGGACTCGATGCTCATCAGCACGGCCTTGGCCGACTCCCAGAACCTGGGCGACAGCGGGTTGCCCGCCGCGAGCAACTGCCGCCGCAGGTCGGGAAGGGCGACCAGGGCCTGTCCGGACGGCACGGCCAGCAGCACCCGTGCGACGTCGCGCCGCGTCATGGCGGCCGCCGGGCGTCCCGAATGCCTGATAGCGAAGTCCAGATCCAAGCCCACGTCCTGTGAGCCTACGCCGGGACGGGCCGGAAAACATCCCCACGGTCCCCCATGCGTTCCTCCGGACGTGACAGCCCGTCCTGGCCGGGGCGGGTCCGGGAGCGGAAGGTGCGGCGGTAGGTGTCCGGTGGCACACCGACCGTGCGGTTGAAGTGCCGCCGCAGCGTCGTGGCGGTGCCCATGCCGGTGGCCGCCGCTATGGCGTCGATGCTGTCGTCGGTGGTCTCCAGCAACTCCTGGGCGTGGCGGATCCGCTGCGTCAGCAGCCACTGCAGCGGGGTCGTGCCGGTCACCGACCTGAAGTGGCGGCCCAGATTGCGCGAGCTCATCCGCGCCTGGCGGGCCAGGTCCTCCACGGTCAGCGGATGGTCAAGCCGTTCCATCACCCAGGGGAACAGTTCGGCGAGCGGGTGGTTGTCCGGGGCGGGCACCGGTGTGGTGACGAACTGGGCCTGGCCGCCGTCCCGGTGCGGCGGCACGACCAGGCGGCGGGCGACCGTGTTGGCCATCGAGGAGCCGTGGTCGAGGCGGACGAGGTGCAGGCACAGGTCCATGGCCGCGGCCTTGCCCGCGGAGGTGAGCACGCTGCCGTTGTCCACGTACAGGACGTCCGGGTCGACTTCCACCTGGGGGAAGCGGGTGGCCAGGTCCCGGGTGTGCGCCCAGTGCGTGGTCGCGCGCTTCCCGTCCAGCAGGCCGGCGGCGGCCAGCACGAAGGCGCCCGTGCAGAGGGAGGCCACGCGTGCGCCTGCCTCGTGGGCCGCGCGCACCGCGTCGACCAGGTCGGCGGGTGGATCGACATCGACGTCGGCCCAGCCCGGGACGATCACCGTGTCGGCGCGCCGGAGCCGGTCGAGGCCGTGGTCGGGCTCCAGCAGGAACCGGCCGGCCCGCACCGCGCCGGGCCCGCAGACGACGAAGCTGTACCAGGGATCGGCCGCGCCGGTCGGGTGGGTCCCGAAGACCTCGTACGCCAGCGACAGCTCGAAGTGCAGCATTCCGTCGGTGACGGCCAGCGCCACAGTGCTCATGTCCGGAATTGTACGGGTAATGGCGTTCCGGACACTCGTGCCGTACACCCTCTCCTCGTCAGGATGTCCACGACAGCAAGACGTTCGAGGAGAAGGAGAACCGATGGGATCGGGCCTCACGGTGGCGGTGTTCGGCGCGTACGGGCACACCGGGCGCTTTGTGGTGGCACAGCTGCGGGATCGCGGGTTCGTTCCGGTTCTGTCCGGGCGCGACGCCGACAGGCTGAAGACGCTGGCGTACGAGTCCGGGCTGGAGGCCCGCCCGGCGTCGGTCGACGACCCGGCCTCGCTCGACCGCGCGCTGGCCGGCGCGGCGGCCGTGGTCAACTGTGCCGGGCCCTTCGCCGCGACGCCGCCCCCGTGATCGAGGCGGCGCTGCGCACCGGGATCCCGTACGTGGACGTGGCGGCCGAGATCGAGGCCAACGTGGACACGTTCGCGCACTTCGCGGACCGCGCCCGGGCAGCGGGAGCGGTGATCGTCCCTGCGATGGCCTTCTACGGCGGTTTCGGCGACCTGCTGGCCACCGCCGCGATGGGCGACTGGACGGCGGCCGACGAGGCGCACGTCGCGTACGGGCTGAGCGGTTGGCACCCGACCGCCGGGACACGTGCCTCCGGCGTGGTCTCCGGGCAGCGGCGGGGTGGCCGGCGCGTCCGTTACGCGAACGGCCGGCTGGAGTACCGCGATGACAAGGCGCCGACCCTGGAGTGGCCGTTCCCCGAGCCGATGGGGCCGCGGGCCGTCATCGGGGAGTTCACGATGGCTGACGTCGTCACCATTCCCAGCCACCTGTCCATCCCCGACGTGCGCACCTACATGACGGTCGAGGCGGCAAGGGACCTGTCGGACCCGGACACGCCGACGCCGGCCCCGGTGGACGAGCGTGGGCGGTCCGCGCAGACCTTCCTCGTCGACGTCGTCGTGCGCTCCGGCGGCGACGAGAGGCGCGCCGTGGCGAGCGGCCAGGACATCTACGCCATCACCGCGCCGCTCGCGGTGGAGGCGGTCGACCGCATACTCACCGGGCGGACCAGGACCACCGGCGTCGCCTCCGCCGGTGAGATCTTCGACGCTCTCGACTTCCTCCGCGCGCTGTCCCCCCACATCTCCCTGGAACTGCGTCCATAGCGGCCGGTCCGCGTCGATCACCCGCCGATCATCAGTGGTCGGCTCATCGCGCTCGGCTCGAATCATGTGATCATCACGGTGTTCGGGCCCCGTCCGGGAGAACAGACGGTGTGAGAGGCTGGGCTTATGAATCGGCTGGGTGGCGAGACCTCTCCCTACCTCCTGCAACATGCGGACAACCCGGTGGACTGGTTCCCCTGGGGCGAGGAGGCGTTCGCGGAGGCGCGCGGGCGTGACGTCCCCCTGCTGATCAGCGTGGGCTATTCGGCGTGTCACTGGTGTCATGTGATGGCACACGAGTCGTTCGAGGACGAGGCCACCGCGCGGCTGATGAACGAGTTGTTCGTCAACGTCAAGGTGGACCGCGAGGAGCGGCCCGACGTGGACGCCGTCTACATGGGCGCGGTCCAGGCGATGACCGGGCAGGGCGGCTGGCCGATGACGGTCTTCGCCACCCCCGACGGACACCCGTTCTACGCCGGCACCTACTTCCCCCGGTCGCACTTCCAGCGGCTGCTGCACGCCGTCTCGCAGGCCTGGCGGCAGGACCGGGAGGGCGTCCTGGCCCAGGGAGAGAAGGTGGTGGAGGCGCTCACCGAGCGCACAGGGCGCCCTCGGGCCCGCTGCCCACCGCCGAGACCCTCGATCTCGCCGTACGGAACCTCGCGGAGATCTTCGACGAGCGGCGGGGCGGGTTCGGCGGGGCGCCGAAGTTCCCGCCGTCCATGGTCCTGGAGTTCCTGCTGCGGCACGGCACTCGGGATGCCGTGGCCATGGCGGAGACGACCATGGAGGCGATGGCCAGGGGCGGCATGTACGACCAGCTCGGCGGGGGCTTCGCCCGCTACTCGGTGGACGCGGACTGGGTCGTGCCGCACTTCGAGAAGATGCTCTACGACAACGCGCTGCTGCTGCGGGTCTACGCCCACTGGTGGCGCTCGACCGGCTCGGTCCTGGCCAGGCGGGTGGTCCTGGAGACCGCCGAATGGCTGCTGCGGGAGATGCGCACCCCCGAGGGCGCGTTCGCCTCGGCCCTCGACGCCGACAGCGAGGGACCGGACGGCACCCACGGCGAGGGGTTGTTCTACGTCTGGACCCCCGAACAGCTCCGCGAGGTCCTCGGGGAGGACGACGGAGCCTGGGCGGCCTCGGTGTTCGAGGTGACCGGCACGTTCGAGCACGGCACGTCGGTGCTCCAGCTTCTCGCCGACCCCGACGACCCGGCCCGGTTCGACCGGGTGCGTACGGCCCTGCGCGCCGCACGGGAGCGACGGCCACGACCCGGCCGGGACGACAAGATCGTGGCCTCCTGGAACGGGCTCGCGATCGCCGCCCTGGCCGAGGCGGGCGCGCTCTTCGACCGTCCGGACCTGATCGAGGCCGCACGCGAGGCGGCCGTGCTGCTCGACGAACTGCACACGGTGAGCCGCGACCCGGCCCGGCTGCTGCGGACCTCCCGTGACGGCCGGGCGGGGGCCAACGCCGGCATGCTGGAGGACTACGCCGGCACGGCCGAGGGCTTCCTCGCCCTCTACGGCGTCACCGGCGAGAGCCGGTGGTTCCAGCGGGCCGGAGACCTGCTGGAGACCGTGCTGACGAGGTTCCCCGACGGGTCGGGGGGGTTCTACGACGCCCCCGACGACGGCGAGCGGCTGTTCCAGCGGCCCCAGGACCCGACCGACAACGCGACGCCCTCGGGCCAGTTCGCGGCGGCGGGGGCGCTGCTGTCGTACGCCGCGCTCACCGGTTCGGCCCGGCACCGGGAGGCGGCCGAGGCGGCGCTGGGCACGGTCTCCGCGCTGGCGGAGCGGTACGCCCGGTTCGCCGGATGGGGTCTCGCGGTTGCGGAGGCGGCGCTGCACGGCCCCGCCGAGGTGGCGATCGTCGGCCCGGCCGACGACGCCCGCACCCGCGCGCTGCACAGGGCGGCCCTCATGTCCGGCACGCCGGGACTGGTCGTCGCGCTGGGCACGGGACAACTCGGCGCCGCGCCGGTGGACGTGCCGCTACTCGAAGGGCGAGGCATGGTCGACGGGTCGCCTGCGGCTTATGTGTGCCGGCGGTTCACCTGCCGGGCGCCGGTCACCACCCCCGCGGAGCTGCGCGCCGAACTCGCCCAATAGAACGCACCCAAGAGAAGCGGCAGATCAGGCGTGGCGGCCGACCAGATCGACGGCCGCCCGGACGAAGGCGCGGACGGGGCAAGCCCTTCACCTTCCTCAACCCCCGGGAGAGCGTGTCCGGCGCCCTCACTCCGGCCGTGCCGGACCGCCTTTGTGACGTCAAGCGCCGCCACGACCCCCACAGCGTCTTCGCGCGTCAGTCGCCCGCCGCTGGGATGCCGGGCCGGACCGTCAGCGGGCGGGAACCTGGGCGACCGGGAGCTGCGGCCCGGGGATCTGCGTGACCGGGCCGGCCTCACCGTTCTGACCAGTCTGGCCGGCCTGCCCGTTCTGAGCAGCCTGACCGGTCTGGCCCGTCTGGCCGGTTCGCCGCGTGCCCGGGTCGGTCTGGCCGGACCGTCTGGTGCCCGCGTCGGATCTGGTGGTTCCCGTCCCGGTGGCGGCGCGGGTGGCGGGGTCCGCGGCACCCGTGTCGCGGGCACGCCCCGTGCCGGTCGGGCCGGTCGGGCCGGTCGTGTCGCCGATGCCGTTCGCGCCGCCTCTCGGGCCGGCCTCGCCGTCCTGGCCGCTCGCGCCCTGCTGCTCCTCGTCCGCACCTGCGGGCCCGCCGGGCACGCCGGGCATGTCGGGGCCGGGCACGGTCGTCCCGTCACCCGGCCCGTACGCATGGGCGACCCGGCCGGTCCCGACGGATAGGCCGTGGGGGCCCCGCTCTGCTGAGGCATCGCCATGCCGTAGGTGTCCCAGTAGTAGGGGTTCCACGTGACCGGGTCGGGGAACTCCCGGACCGGCTTGCCCTCCATGGCGGTGCTCATGAAGGTCTTCCAGATCTCGGCGGGCAGCGTGCCCCCGTACAACTCTCCGTAGCCGGGGACGGTCACCGGCTTGTTGTCATCGCGGAACATGTCGACCGCGACGGCCAGCTGGGGGACGTAGCCGGAGAACCAGACGGCCGCCGACTCGTCGGTGGTGCCGGTCTTGCCCGCCACCGGGCGGTCCCACAGCCGCGCGGCGGTGCCGGTGCCGCTGCGCACCACCTGCTCCAGCGCGTACGTCGTGTCGGCGGCGGTGTTCTCGCTGAAGGCCCGGGTGCCGGCCGGGGCGAACTTCCGGGTGAGTCCGGTGCTGTCGGTGACCGCCCGGATCACGTGCGGCTCATGGTGGATGCCTCCCGCGGCGAAGGTGGCGAACCCGGAGGCCTGCTGCACGGCGCTCACCGAGGCCACGCCGAGAGGCAACGTGGCGGCGCTCTGGTGTGGGGTGAGTTGCGCCGCGGGGATCCCGGCGGCCCGCGCCGCCGCGACGACCTTGTCGAGGCCGATCCGCTGCCCGAGGTCCACGAAGGCGGTGTTGACCGAGAACTGCGTCGCCTGGAGCAGGGTGATCGCCTGCCCGTACGACTTGCCGCCCGAGTTGGGGATGTCGGCGGAGCCGATACGGATGGGGGAGTTGCCGTAGACCAGCGTGTCGAGCCCGTATCCGGCTTCGAGCGCGGCGGCCAGCGTGTAGGGCTTGAAGGTCGAGCCGGCCTGGACCTTGGCGGAGAAGGCGTTGTCGTACTGGTTGGTCTCGTAACGGCCGCCGTAGAAGGCGACGACCTCGCCGGTCTCGGGATCGACGGCCGCCAGGCCGGTGCGGACCTTCTTGGGGGTGTCGTCCGGCAGGACCGACTTGACCGCCTGCTGGGCCTGCGCCATCAGCTTCTTGTCGAACGTCGTGGTGACCTTCAGGCCGCCGTGGTTGATGTCCTCGTCGGTGTAGCCGAGCCGGTTCAGCTCGGCGCGCACCTGCGCCAGCATGTAGCCGTTCTGACCGCCGAGGGACAGCGGCGCCCGCTGCTTGGCCAGTGTGGGGAACACCTGGGCGTCGGCCTCTTCACGGCTGATCGCGCCGGTCTCGCGCATGCCCCGGATCACCGACAACCATCTGGCCCTCACCGCGTCGAGCGCGTCCCCGGTCGGGTTGGCGAACCGGGTGGGCTGCTGGATCACGGCGGCGAGGTAGGCGCCCTCGGCCGCCGTCAGGTTCTGCACGTCCTTGTCGAAGTAGGCCCGCGCGGCGGCCTGGATGCCGTACGCCCCGCGGCCGAAGTAGATGGTGTTCAGGTAGCGCTCCAGCACCCAGTCTTTCGGCTTGGAACGATCCACCTTCAGCGCGATCATGATCTCCTTGAGCTTGCGCCCGATGGAGCGTTCCTGACCGAGGCCGCTGTAGTAGTTGCGGACCATCTGCTGGGTGATCGTCGAGCCGCCCTGGAGCTGGCGCCCGGTGACCGTCGACCACACGGCGCGGGCCGTACCGGACAGGGAGACGCCCTGGTCCTGGTAGAACGTCCGGTTCTCCGCCGCGATGACCGCGCTTCTGACGACCTGGGGGACCTGTGTGAGCGGCACGTTCTTGCGGTTGACGCCCTCGGTGGCGAGGACCGTCCTGCCGTCCCGGTAGTAGATCACCGAGCCCTGGGCCGTCGCCAGTTCCTGGGTGCTGTCCGGGATGGGGGTCAGCGCCCACACCACGGCGAGGAACACGACGAGCCCGACGATTCCGGCGCCCAGGCTCGCGAGGAGGACACGCGGCAGCCGTCTTCGCCGGCGAGGCTTCGGCGCGCCGCCGTCCCCGCCGCCTCCTCCCCCGTTCGGGCCGCCGAGTGGCGCCCGCGGATCCGCGGCGCCCTCCCCGAGCGGGCCCTCTTCGGCGCTGTCCACGCTGTGACCCCCGATAAGTCCGATACCCCCGCTACGCCCATTTGTGCCCTCTGAGCTGGGCGGATGGAACCACGGTAAACGATGGCCATCGATGGTCCGGCACTTCCCGCGACGTCTGTGGAAAAGCCTGTCCCTCGCAAGGGCACTGTGGAAAACCGGTGTCAGCCCCCGGCGGCACGGACGAGCGGGAGGGTCCGGTACGGCACCGGCGTGTCGAGCGCGATCACCGATTCGGTCCGTACGACGCCCTGCACGTCCACGATCAGGTCGATGACGCGCTGGAGGTCGGCGTTGCTGCGGGCGACCACGCGGCAGAGCATGTCTCCCCCGCCGGTGATCGTGTGGACCTCCAGGACCTCGGGGATGAGCGCGAGTTGGTCGGCCACCGGCACGTGCCCCGCGACCTGCCTGATGTGCAACGTCACGAACGCCGTCACGTCGAAGCCGAGCGCGGCCGGATCGATGTCCGGGCCGTAGCCGGTGATGACCCCCTTCGCGGCCATGCGATCGAGCCGGGCCTGCACCGTTCCCCGGGCGACGTTCAGCCTTCGGGAGCACTCGAGCACGCCGATCCTGGGCTCGGCGGCCAGCAGGGCGACGAGCCGGGCGTCGAGGTGGTCAATCGTCATAACGGTTTCCCCTTGTACGAGGCGAAGATTGAGCACATTGTCCACCGAATCAACTCACTGTTGCGCAAATTGGCCACGCCAATCGACAGTTGAGGCATGAACGATGTCTTTCCGGTTCACGGCATGGACGCGGTGGTCTTCGCGGTCGGCAACGCGAAGCAGGCCGCCCACTACTACTCGACCGCCTTCGGGATGCGCCTGGTGGCCTACCGGGGGCCGGAGACGGGCAGCCGCGAGGAGGTCGCGTACGTCCTCGTGTCGGGCTCGGCCCGGTTCGAGCTGCGCGGAGCCGTACGCGCGGGCACGCCGCTCGCGCGTCACGTGGCCGAGCACGGCGACGGCGTCATCGACCTCGCGCTGGACGTGCCGGATGTGGAAGCGGCCTACCGTCACGCGCTGGCGCAGGGGGCCCGGGGGCTGGAGGAGCCCCACGTGGTCGAGGACGACCACGGCAAGGTCGTGGTCGCGGCCATCGCGACCTACGGCGAGACCCGGCACACGCTGGTCGACAGGTCCAACTACACCGGCCCCTACCTGCCGGGATACGTCGCGGCCGAGCCCGTCGTCGCGCCGCCCGCGGTGAAGAACGGCCGGCTCTTCCAGGCGATCGACCACTGCGTCGGCAACGTCGAGCGCATGGAGGAGTGGGTGGAGTTCTATGAGAAGGTCATGGGCTTCACCAAGATGGCGGAGTTCATCGGCGACGACATCGCCACCGAATACTCGGCGCTCATGTCCAAGGTCGTCGCGGACGGCACCCGCAAGGTCAAGTTCCCGCTGAACGAGCCCGCGGAGGGCAAGAAGAAGTCCCAGATCGAGGAGTTCCTGGAGTTCTACGGCGGCCCCGGCGTGCAGCACATCGCGCTGGCCACCAACGACATCGTCACGACGGTCGACGCCATGCGCGCGGCGGGGATCGAGTTCCTCGACACGCCCGACTCCTACTACGACGACCCGGAGCTGCGCTCCCGCATCGGCGAGGTCCGCGTGCCGGTCGAGGAGCTGAAGAAGCGCCGCATCCTCGTGGACCGCGACGAGGACGGCTATCTTCTGCAGATCTTCACCAAGCCGGTGGTGGACCGCCCGACCGTCTTCTTCGAGCTCATCGAGCGTCACGGGTCCCTCGGCTTCGGCAAGGGCAACTTCAAGGCGCTCTTCGAGGCCATCGAGCGCGAGCAGGAGCGCCGCGGCACCCTCTGACCCACCCTTTGCGCGTGCCCGGCTTTGACCGAAGGGCGGCGGGGTGACCATTCAGCCATGGGAACACCGCCGCCTCCGGGAAACCCGTACGAGGAACCGAGGATTCCCTGGACGCCCCCGCCCTTCGGGCAGACGGCGCCGCGGCTCGCCGGCCGCTGGCGCCGCCTGTTCGCCGGGATCGCGGACGCCGCGCTCGTCGGACTCGTCACCTCACCGCTCACCTGGGACAACTGGAGGGTCGTGTACGACAGCACGGCGGGGGCGGTGGCGCGGGTCCCGGTCGGCAACGGACTTCTCATGGGAGTGATCGGGTTCCTCTACTACTGGCTGCTCCAGTCGTTCTGGAACGGCCAGACCGTGGGCAAGAGGCTGTTCGGCATGCGCGTCGTGCGGGAGACCGGGGAGCCGGCCGGCCCCGGGCCGATCGCGGTGCGGCAGGCGGTGGAGATCGTGCTGGGCTGGCTGTGCTGCCTCGGGCTGGTGAACCTCGCGTGGATCCTGTTCGACCGCAGGAAGCAGGCCCTGCACGACAAGGCGGCCCGTACGCTCGTCGTGGACGCCTGACCCGCGCGCCCGGCGGGCGACGGACACCTGGCCCGCACGGCCCGCGGACCCGCGGCGACCCCCGCGAGCAGGGAAAACGTCCGGAGTCACTACCCGGACCACGCCACGGCCTCGCGTAGAGTTGCCAGACATATGTCCACGCACCGTCTTCCTCCGTTCTCAGTGACGACCACGACGCCGACCGGCGTGCGGGCCGTCAGGTCGGTCTCCGCCCTGATCTGCGCCGTGGCCATGGGGGCCGCCACCGCCTGCGCGCCGTCCGAGGGCGCGGTCGTGCCGTCCCACGTGGCGGCCGCTCCGGCATCGCCGGGTGCGGGCGCGTCGAGGGGCACCACCGGCGCCCCGGGGATCGGCGACCCCGACTTCCCCAGTGACGGCAACGGCGGCTACGACGTCCAGCACTACGACCTGCGCCTGTCGTACGACCCGTCGTCCAGGAAGCTCGCGGGCAGCGCCACGATCGAGGCGAAGGCCGCACAGGACCTGACGTCGTTCGACCTGGACCTGCACGGGCTCACGGTGAGCCGGGTGACGGTGGACGGCGGAGCGGCCTCGTTCAGCCGCAGCCAGGACGAGCTCGTGATCCAGCCGGGCCGGCGGATCTCGAACGGCGACCGGTTCGCGGTGACGGTCGACTACTCGGGCGTGCCCGAACCGATGCGCGACTCCGCCAACCTCGGCGAGTACGGCTTCATCTCCACGGCGGACGGGGCGTTCGTCACGTGTGAGCCGAACGGCGCGAAGACCTGGTTCCCGTCGAACGACCACCCGTCGGACAAGGCGACCTACGACTTCCAGATCTCCGTCCCCGAGGGGCTGACCGCGATCGCCAACGGCGAGATGGCGGGGACGCCGCAGACCAAGGGGGGCAAGACGACCTTCGTCTGGCGGGAGAAGCACCCGATGGCGAGCTACCTCGCCACGATGACGACCGGGAAGTTCCAGGTCCGCACCGGCACGAGCGACAAGGGACTGCCGATCTACGTCGCCGTCGCCGACTCCTTCCGCGGCTCGCTCGACCAGCTCCTCACGCAGACGGGGAAGATCACCGACTACTGGTCGACCGTCTTCGGGCCGTACCCCTTCTCCTCGACCGGCGGCGTGATCGACGACTACGCGGCCGGGTACGCGCTGGAGAACCAGACCAAGCCCATCTACGGCGGCTTCTCCCCCGAGCCCACGATCATCGCGCACGAGCTCGCGCACCAGTGGTTCGGCGACAGCCTGAGCATCGGGCGCTGGCGGGACCTGTGGCTGAACGAGGGCTTCGCGACGTACGCCGAATGGCTGTGGGCGGAGCACACCGGCCAGTACACGGCCGATTCGGCTTTCAAGCGCTACTACGCGAACGCGGGGGATGCGATGTGGGCCTACCCTCCGGGCGCGGCCCGCGCCGACGACCTGTTCAGCTCCGCCGTCTACACCCGCGGCGCGATGACGCTGCACGCCCTGCGCCGGGAGATCGGCGACGACAAGTTCTTCCCGCTGATCAGGGCGTGGACCGACGCCCACAGGTACGGCAACGTCACGACGCAGGAGTTCATCGCGCTGGCCGAGCGCGTGTCGGGCAAGAACCTCACGGGGCTGTTCGACGACTGGCTGTTCCAGCCGAAGCGTCCCGCCCCGATCACCTGACCGTCCACACCGGGGGACCCCACAAGGCCCGGTCAGCCCAGGAGAGGCTCAGGAGAACAGCAGCTTGTAGCCATCCCGCCGCAGCGCGCTCAGCACCTCGTCGCAGTGCGCGGGGCCGCGGGTCTCCAGTTGCAGCAGGACCTCGGCCTCCTCCAGGTGCAGCCGGGAGCCGAACCGCTCGTGCACCACGTCGAGCACGTTGGCCCCGAGGTCCGCCAGCCGGGCCAGCAGCGCGGCCAGCGCCCCGGGACGGTCGGTCAGCCGGATGCGGAAGGCGAGGTAGCGGCCCGCCGCCGCCAGGCCGTGCCGCAGCACCCTGGCCAGCAGCAGCGGGTCGATGTTGCCGCCGGACAGCACGACGACCACCGGCGGCTCGAACGCGTGCGGCTGGTCGAGCAGCGCGGCGACCCCCGCCACTCCGGCCGGCTCCACCAGCAGCTTCGAGCGTTCGAGGCACAGCAGCAGGGCCCGCGACAGCGACTCCTCCGAGACCGTCACGACGCTGTCCACCAGGTAGTGGATCAGCTCGAACGGCAGCTCGCCCGGCCGCCCGACCGCGATGCCGTCCGCCATCGTGGACGTGGGCTCGACCATGACCGGGCGGCCCGCGGCCAGCGAGTCGGGGTAGGCCGCGGCGCGCTCGGCCTGCACCCCCACCACCTTGATCCCCGGGCGCTGGGACTTCACGGCGAGCGCGACCCCCGCCGCGAGACCGCCGCCGCCGATGGGCAGCACGATCGTGGCCGTGCCGGGAAGCTGCTCCAGGATCTCCAGGCCGACCGTGCCCTGCCCCGCGACCACGTCGGGGTGGTCGAACGGGTGGATGAACACCGCGCCGGTCCGGTCCGCGTGCTCCCTGGCCGCCAGCAGGGCCTCGTCGACGGTGTGCCCCGCGAAGACCACGTCCGCGCCGTACGCCCGGGTGGCCTCCACCTTCGGCAGCGGCGCGCCCTCGGGCATGTAGACGGTCGACTTGGCCCCGACCAACGACGAGCCCAGCGCCACGCCCTGCGCGTGGTTGCCCGCGCTGGCCGCCACCACGCCCCTGGCCCGCTCCTCCTCGCTCAGGCGCGCGATCCGCACGTACGCCCCGCGGACCTTGAACGACCCGGCCCGCTGGAGGTTCTCGCATTTGAGGTGCACCGAGCCGCCGACGATCTCGGAAAGCACCCGTGAGTGCAGGACGGGCGTCAGCGCCGCCACTTCCGACAGCAACTCGCGCGCGGCGACGACGTCGTCGTACGTCACCTGTGGGACAGCCATGTGCCAATCATCACAGGTTCCGGGGAGCGACACGCCCTCAGAGGCCGGGCGACCAGTAATCGCCTCCGGCGATCACGAGGGCGGCGGCGCCGACGAGACCGGCGTCCTGGCCGAGCGCGGCGGGCACGACCCGCACCCGCCCGGCGAACCCCATCCGGGTGTGCTCGCGCAAGGCCTCCTCCAGGGGGCGGAACAGCAGGTCGCCCGCCTGGCTGAGCCCGCCGCCCACGGTCACGAGGTCGAGGTCGCACAGGTTGACGGCCGAGGCGATCGCGATGCCCAGGGCGCGCCCGGCCCGCGCCATCGCGGCCAGCGCGATCGGGTCGCCCGCGGCGGCGTCCGCGGCCAGCCTGCGCGCGGTGGCCGTCCCCTCCTCCCGGTAGAGCTCCCCGGGAGCATCCCGGTGGGGGTCCCCGGGAGCGTCCCGGTAGAGGTCACCTTCGGTGACGGCATCGCCCGGAGACCAGCCCTGCGCGAGCGCCCAGGCCGCGAGGCCGGGGCCGCGGGCGATCGCCTCCAGGCAGCCGTTGCCGCCGCACCCGCACGGCGGGCCCTCGGGGTCGACCACCACGTGGCCGATGTGACCCGCGTTGCCCGTCCCGCCGTCGATGAGCCTGCCGCCGAGGATCAGCCCGCCGCCGACCCCGGTCGACACGACCATCCCCAGCATGGCCGCGCTCCCCCGCCCGGCGCCGCGCCAGTGCTCGGCGACGGCCAGGCAGATCGCGTCGTTGTGGATGCGGACCGGGACGCCGGGAAAGCGCGCGGCCAGCCTCGCGCGCAGGGGAAAGCCGCGCCAGCCGCCCATGTTGAGCGGCGACACCTCCCCCTCCGGCCAGGTCATCGGGCCGCCGCAGCCGATACCCACCCCGGCGAGGGCGGCGGGCACGTCCAGCCGGTCGAGCAGGGCGGTCAGCGTCCCCCAGAGCGTCTCGGCGTCGGCGCCCTGCGGGGTGGCGACCCGTTCTGCGGCCACCACCTGCCCGTCCGGCTCCACCAGGCCCGCCGCGAACTTCGTGCCGCCGATGTCGACGGCCAACGTGAGATCGCTCACGCGCCCGCTCCGGTGCCGGTGGACAGGCCCGTGCCACTGGAGAATCCCGTGCCGCTGGAGAAGACGAGCAGCGACGCGGTGAAGCCGTGGACGTGGTTGTGCCCGCCGACCGGCCCGACCTCGCCCGCGGCGAAGAACCCCGCCACCCCGATGGGCCCCAGCGTCTCGCGTACGGCGAGCGCGTCGTGGTCGGCCGAGCCGAACATGCCCGAGCCCCGGCCGTTGCAGGAGAACAGCAGGGCCCCCTCGACCCGGCCGGAGTGCTGGTGCAGGTGGGCGTCGAGCAGTTCGTAGAGGTCCTCGTCGGCGGCGTCGGCATCCCTGACCTGGAACCGCACCGTCCTGCCGATCTCGATCACGTCGCCGACGGCCACCGCCTCGCGTTCGGGATCGATGCCGATGACCCCCCGGATCAGGAAGTCGCCGCGCTCGTGGCGCTCGGCGTACTCGTCCATCGCGATGCCGATCTGTAAGCCGGCGGCCACCAGGTCGCGGTCCTCCTCGTCGAGGGCGCTGACGATGTCCTCCAGGCGGGCAAGAGCAGGCTGGCCCGCGAGTTCCAGCAGCACGTTGTCCTCGGCCCGCGTGACGACCATGGACGGCCCGATCGGCCGGCAGCCCTGGCTGACGACCGTGCCGATGTTCACCGCACCACCGATGATCACTCCGATCGCGCCGGAGTCGTGGACCTCTCCGTTGGCGAACAGCCGTACGGAGCCACGGCCCTGGAGCCCGTTGGCCAGGCCGCCGACGATCGGCAGGCTGCCCAGCACCTCGTGCGAGTGCTCGATGAACGCGTCGGTGGGGAAGCTGTAGGGGTCGGCGAGCAGGATCGCCGCCCGGTCGTCGGGGACGCGCTCGGGCAGCCCCACGACCACGAACCTGTCCTCCGTGCGGAGCGTCTCCAGGGCGAAGGTGTCGATCCTGGCGCCGCCGAGGGAGGCCGCCCACGCGCTCACGGCCGGGGTCAGCTCCACACCCTGGCCGTGCCCGATGACGCCGGTCGCGCTGCAGCCGATCACGTCGGCTCCGGACGCGACGGACATCGCCCGCCGGCCCGCACTGGCCACGTCGTCGGGATCGTCCCCACAGATGAAGAAGCACACCAGGTCTGGCGGACCCGACAGGCCGGCCAACGCCTGGCGTACGGCCGTCTCGGCCGCTTCCACCAGGTTCGCGCCCACGGCGAGACCGTCGGCGAAGCGGCTCGTCAATACCGCCATGTCTCGCCCTCTCTTCCTCCGCGACTGTGTCCTTGGGCCGATTCTCCCCACTGAACGGAGGTCAACGCACGGGCCGCCCGGCCAATTGGGCCGGGCGCCCGGCAACCGTGTCTCCCAAACCGGGCTGCAGGATCGTCTGATGGGGACGTAGGCTCGACTCCGTGCACAAATCGCCCACGCCTGCCCCCAGCACTCTGCGTGAACTGCGCGAGAGTGGACACCGATACCGAACGGTCAAGGCCGAGATCAGGGAGAACCTCCTGGCCCGGCTGCGGGCGGCGAGCCCCGGTTCCCCGGCATCGTCGGCTTCGACGACACCGTCCTCCCCCATCTGGAGAGGGCGCTGATCGCCGGGCACGACCTCGTGCTCCTCGGCGAGCGCGGCCAGGGCAAGACCCGCCTGATCCGCACCATCACCGGCCTGCTCGACGAGTGGTCGCCCGTGGTCAAGGGCTGTGAGATCAACGACCACCCGTACGCGCCGGTCTGCGTCCGGTGCCGGCGGCTGGCCGCCGCGCACGGCGACGACCTGCCGGTCGCGTGGAAGCACCGCGAGGACCGGTACGGCGAGAAGCTGGCCACCCCGGACACCTCGGTCGGCGACCTGATCGGCGACGTCGACCCCATCAAGATCGCCGAAGGCCGCACGCTCGGCGACCCGGAGACCGTCCACTACGGCCTGGTCCCCCGGACAAACCGCGGCGTCTTCTCCGTCAACGAGCTGCCCGACCTGGCCGAGCGCATCCAGGTGGCGCTGCTCAACGTGCTGGAGGAGCGCGACATCCAGGTCCGCGGCTACAACCTGCGCCTCCCCCTCGACATCCTGCTGATCGCCAGCGCCAACCCCGAGGACTACACCAACCGCGGCCGGATCATCACCCCGCTGAAGGACCGCTTCGGCGCGGAGATCCGCACGCACTACCCGCGTACGGTCGAGGACGAGCTGGTCCTGATCCGCCAGGAGGCCGACCTCGGCGCCCTCGGCGCGGACCTGCCCGACCACCTGGTGGAGGTGATCGCCCGGTTCACCCGCCTGGTCCGCGAGTCCACCGCCGTCGACTCCCGCTCGGGCGTGTCGGCCCGCTTCTCGATCGCCGCCGCCGAGACCGCCGCCGCCTCCGCCGTACGGCGGGCCGCGCTGACCGGGGAGGAACGGCCCGTCACCCGGGTGTGCGACCTGCCCGGCGTGGTCCACACGCTGCGCGGCAAGGTCGAGTTCGAGGTCAGCGAGGAGGGGCGGGAGATCGAGGTGCTCGCCCACCTGCTGCGCCGCGCGACGGCCGAGACCTTCCGCTCCTCACTCGGCGGCGCGGACCTCGCGCCGCTTCTCGACAGGTTCGGCGAGGGCGCGCAGGTCGAGTCGGGCGAGCTGGTGCCGGCCCACGAACTGCTGCGCAGGATCGGCCGCGTCGAGGGCCTGTCGAAGATCATGGCGCGGCTCGGCATGGGCGAGGGCGACGAGTCGCCCGGCCACGCCGCCGCGGCACTGGAGTTCACGCTGGAAGGGCTGTACCTGATGCGCAGGCTGTCCAAGGACGAGACCGACGGCGGCACGGTGTACCGCACGTGAGCTACTTCTACCGGGAGTACCACGACGGGCCGGATCCGCTGGCTCCGCCCTACGACGTACGTTCGGCGCTGGACGAGATGGGCGACGCCATCCTGTCCGGCTCGACACCGCTCGACGCGCTGCGCGACCTGCTGAGGCGGGGGCTCCCCGGCGCTCCGGACCGCCGCGGTCTCGACGACCTGCTCCGCCAGGTGCGGCGGCGCCGCCGCGAGCTGCGGGAGAACACCCGGCTCGACGGCACGCTGGAACGCGCGCGTGCCCTGCTCGACAAGGCGATCGGCCAGGAGCGGGCGGAGTTGTTCCCCGACCCCTCGGACGACGCTCGCTTCCGCGAGTCGGCGCTCGACGCGCTGCCCTCGGACACGGCGCGGGCGGTCCAGGAGCTGGCCGACTACGACTGGCGGTCGGCCGCGGCCCGGCAGACGTTCGAGGAGCTGCGCGACCTGCTGCGCCGGGAGGTCCTCGACAGCCAGTTCCGCGGCATGCGCGACGCGCTGGCCAACCCCGACCCGGCCGCCATGGAGCGGGTCCGCCAGATGATGTCGGACCTCAACGACATGCTGGACCGGGACGCCCGGGGTGAGCACACCCAGGATGACTTCGACCAGTTCATGCAGAAATACGGGGACATGTTCCCCGAGAATCCGCGGAACCTCGACGAGCTGGTGGACCAGCTCGCCCGCCGCGCCGCCGCCGCGCAGCGACTGCTCGCCTCGCTCACCCCGGAGCAGCGCGAGGAGCTGGCCGGGCTGATCAACCACACGCTGGAGCAGGCGGGCCTGGCCGAGCAGATGCGCCGGCTCGGCGACGCCCTCTACGCCCGCCGACCCGACCTCGCCTGGGGCGCCCCGGAACGGGTGTCCGGCGAGCAGCCGATGGGCATGGGCGACGCCGTGACGGCCCTGCAGGAGATGGCCGACCTCGGCGACCTGGAGACCGCGCTGCGGCAGGACTACCCCGGCGCCCGGCTCGACGACATCGACGAGGCCGCCATCAGGCGGGCGCTCGGCCGCTCGGCCGTGGACGACCTGGAGGCGCTGCGGCAGGTCGAGCGTGAGCTGGAGGCCCAGGGCTATCTGCGGCGCAACCGCGGCAAGCTGGAGCTCACCCCGAAGGCCGTACGCCGGCTCGGGGAGACCGCCCTGCGCCGGGTCTTCGCCTCGCTCGACTCGGCCGCCGCGGCGACCACGACCAGCGCGACGCGGGCACGGCCGGGGAGCCGACCGGATCGACCCGCCCGTGGCGCTTCGGGGACGAGCAGCCCATCGACGTCGTGCGTACGGTCGTCAACGGCGTACGGCGGGGCGGCGGCGCGCCGGTGGCCCTGTCGGTGGACGACTTCGAGGTCGTGGAGACCGAGCGGCGCTCGGCGGCGGCCGTGTGCCTGCTGGTCGACCTGTCCTACTCGATGGCCCTGCGCGGCACCTGGGCGGCGGCCAAGCAGACCGCGCTCGCCCTCCAGGCGCTGGTGGCCTCGAAGTTCCCGCAGGACGCGGTGCAGATCATCGGGTTCTCGAACTACGCGCGGGTGCTGCGGCCCGACGAACTCGCCGGGCTCGAATGGGACATGGTCCAGGGCACCAACCTGCACCACGCCCTGCTGATCGCGGGCCGTCACCTCGACCGGCACCCGGACTTCGAGCCGGTGGTCCTGGTCGTGACCGACGGCGAGCCGACGGCGCACCTGATGCGCAACGGCGTGCCGCGCTTCGAGTGGCCGCCGTCGCAGGAGACGCTGACGCTGACGCTCGCCGAGGTCGACAAGATGACCCGGCGGCGCGCGACGATCAACGTCTTCATGCTGGCCGCCGACGACCGGCTGCGCGAGTTCGTGGACGAGGTCGCCCGGCGCAACGGCGGCCGGGTCTTCTCCGCCAGCGCCGACCGCCTCGGCGAGTACGTCGTCAGCGACTTCCTGCGCGCCCGCCGCACCCGCTGAGCAGTCGGCACAGACCCCCGCCGAGCGGTTCGCCGCCCGCCATGCGGGCATTGCTATGCAGACGGGCGCGATTCGGGGGCGCGTTCCGAGGCGACGGGTGGAGACCGGACGAGTTCCGGGAGATCGATAATCGATTGCCGACCGGGTTGCAATCGGCGGACGATAGACAGGCATCCCCTGTTCGCGCTGGTCGTTCCACATGCCGGTGGAAGGAGCGCTCCCATGTTCGCAGCGGTCGGCCTCATCGTTCTCATGATCCTCACCGGAGTGCTGTACGAGATGGCGGTCCACAACCGCCCCCGTCGCCGGAAGTAGTTCCTCGACGCCCCGGCGTCCGACGCGCCCGCGGCGCGCGGGTCCGGCGACTGCGGGGCCTGTCGGCCAGGCGATAGCCTCTGCCCATGTCGCCTCTCGACCATTTCCTGCTGTGGCTGCACATAGGGTTCGCGATCTTCGCACTCGGTCCGCTCACGGCGGTCACGAGCGTCACACCGCGCTACATCCGGGCCAGGGATGTCGCGGTGCTGCGGTATCTGCACCGCGCGACCCGGCTGTTCGGCCTGCTCACGATCGGGGTCTTCCTGTTCGGCGTGCTGCTGGGCCGCAGCGCGCTCGGCGCGCCCTACCTGTCGGTGTCGATGACGCTGTTCGTCGTGGCGGCCGTCCTGCTGGTGATCGTCGAGCGTGACCAGCGTACGGCCATCGCGGCGCTGTCCAGCGAGTCGACCGAGGACGACGCCAAGGTGCAGACCGGGCGGATCGCCGCGCTCGGCGGCATCAGCGCCCTGATCTGGCTCGTCATCCTGTTCCTGATGGTCTTCTTCAACCCCTGAGAAGGAGATTCCCGCTTTTCCTCGAATGTCCGGTAGAACGTCTTTGACCGGAAACGGGGGAAAGAGGAGCGGGTGCACCTTACGACGCAACGCCGGGCGGCGTGGGCGCTGGCCGCCCTCGCCGTCGGGGCCTTCACCTACGTCACCGCCGAGGTCCTCCCCATCGGGCTGCTCACGGTCATGGCGGCCGACCTGGACCGGTCGCGTCCGAGACGGGCCTGCTGGTCACGGGGTACGCCGCGGTCGTGGTGCTGGCGTCGCTGCCGCTCACCCGGCTGACCCAGCGGGTGCCGCGGCGCAGGTTGCTCACCGTCACGCTCGGCGTGTTCGTCGCGGGGATGCTGTTGACCGCCGTGGCGCCGAACTACCCGGTGCTGCTGGGCGGGCGGCTGCTGGTCGCGGCCACCCAGGCGCTGTTCTGGTCGGTCGCGACCCCGGCCGCGGCGGCGATGTTCCCCCCGGAGATCCGGGGTCGCGCGATCGCCCGGATGTCGATCGGCAGCTCCCTCGGGCCCGTCCTCGGCGTCCCTGTGGGCACCTGGCTCGGCCAGCAGGTCGGCTGGCGGACCGCGTTCGCCCTGGCCGCCGCCGTCGGCCTCGTCACGTGCGTCACCGTGGCGACGCTGATGCCCGGCCGCCGGCAGGCAGGCGACGGCTCCGACGGCCACGAGCCCGGCCGGGGCGCCACCCCGCACGCCCGGCGCTACGCGCTGCTCATCGTCTCCACCGTGATCGGTGTGGGCGGCTACCTCACCGCGTACACCTACATCACGCCGTTCCTGCTGGACTTCGGCGGTTTCGCCCCGGCCGCGCTCAGCCCGCTGCTCCTCGCGTCCGGGATCTCCGGGGTCGCCGGGACGATCGTGGTCGGCCGGCTGCTCGACAGCCGGCCCAGGGCGGCGCTGGTCGGGCCGCTGGCCCTCATCACGTGCGCGCTGCTCGCCCTCTACTTCTTCGGCGCCCTGCACCCGGTGGCGGTGGTGGCCCTCTGCGTGACGGGCATGTCCTTCAGCGCGCTGGCTGCGGCCATCGCGAGCCGCGCGCTGCAGGTGGCCCCGGGCAGCACCGACATCGCCTCGGCCGGCAGCGGCTCGGCCTTCAACATCGGCATCGCGGGCGGGTCGCTGCTCGGCGGCGCGCTCATCGATCACTCGGGCGTCCGCAGCGTGACCGTTGCGGGCGCCGTCCTGACCGTCGCGGCGCTCGCCGCCCTGCTGTGCGAACGGTGGGTCGCTCCCGCCCGCGCCTCCGCGCCGGAGCGTACGGCCCCGGCGCGGAGCGCCCACTAGAGAGCAGCGCGGAGTGGGCGTTGAACAGTCCTCAGCCGAGTGCCTCGGAGAGGTCGGCGAGCAGGTCGTCGACGGTCTCGATGCCGACCGACAGACGGACCAGGTCGGCGGGGACCTCCAGCGGCGACCCGGCGGCCGACGCGTGGGTCATCCGGCCGGGGTGCTCGATCAGCGACTCGACGCCGCCGAGCGACTCCCCGAGCGTGAACAGCTTGGCGCGGTCGCAGATCTCGACGGCCGCCTCCTCGCCGCCCTCGACCCGGAACGACACCATGCCGCCGAAACGCCGCATCTGCTTGGCCGCGACCTCGTGACCGGGGTGCTCGGGCAGGCCCGGATAGAGGACCTGGACGACCTTCGGGTGCGACAGCAGCAGGTCGACCACGCGCTCGGCGTTGTCGCAGTGCCGGTCCATGCGCACGCCCAGCGTCTTGAGGCCGCGCAGCGTGAGCCAGGAGTCGAACGGCCCGGCCACCGCGCCCATGGCGTTCTGGTGGTAGGCCAGCCGCTCCCCGAGGTCTGCCGAGCGCGTCACCAGCGCCCCGCCGACCACGTCGGAGTGGCCGCCGACGTACTTGGTCGTCGAGTGGACCACCACGTCGGCCCCCAGGCTGAGCGGCTGCTGCAGGTATGGCGAGGCGAAGGTGTTGTCGACCACGAGCACCGCGCCCCCGTCGTGCGCGACGTCCGCCAGCGCGGCAATGTCCGCCACGTTCAGCAGGGGGTTCGTGGGCGTCTCCACCCAGATCGCCTTCGTGGACGGCCGTACGGCGGCGCGCACCGCGTCCAGGTCGCCGAGCGGCACCGGGTCGAAGGAGACCCCCCACGGCTCCAGCACCCGGGAGAACAATCGGTAGGTCCCGCCGTACGCGTCGTCGGGGATCACCACGTGGTCGCCGGGCTTGCAGACGGTCCGCAGCAGCGTGTCCTCGGCGGCCAGGCCCGACGCGAAGGCCAGCCCGCGCACGCCCCCCTCGACGGCGGCCAGCGCCTCCTCGAGTGCGGTCCTGGTCGGGTTGGCCGACCGGCTGTACTCGTATCCCGCCCGCAGGCCGCCCACGCCGTCCTGCTTGTAGGTGGACACGGCGTATATGGGAGGAACGACGGCGCCCGTGTGCGGGTCCGGCTCCTGGCCCGCGTGGATGGCCAGCGTCTCGAAACCATGGTTCATGGGGTCGAGCGTAGCCGCCCGGCCCCCCTGGTCCCGGCGGGCGGCGCGTCGGCAGGTGATCAGGCGAAGTAGTGGCCCTCCTTCAGGTCGGCGATCAGACCTGGGCGGGTGGGCTGCCAGCCGAGCAGGTCGCGGGTGATCTGGGCCGACGCGGGGCCGTCGACTCCCCAGAAGCCGCCGAGCCAGCCGACGTAGTCCTGGGCCTGCTCGGGGGTGACGGAGACGGCGGGGATGCCGAGGTGTGCGGCGAAGACCTCGGCGACCTCGCGGATCGGTACGCCTTCGTCGCCGACGGCGTGCAGGACCGATCCGGGCGGTGCGGATTCGAGTGCGAGGCGGAACAGGCGGGCGGCGTCGTCGCGGTGGACGGACGGCCAGCGGTTGGCGCCGTCGCCGACGTAGGCGGCGGCGCCCTTCGCGCGTGCGAAGCCGATCGCGGTGGACATGAAGCCGTTGTCGCCGTCGCCGTGCGTGGCCGGTGGCAGTCGCACGACCGAAGAGCGGACGCCGTGGTCGGCGAGGGCGAGCGTCTGGTGGGCGTTGGCCATCCGCCCGCCTCCGCCGCTGATCGGGCCCTTGCGGTCCCCGGTGTCGGCCAGTCCGTCGCGTTCGGTGGCGATGGCTCCGGGCGGGAGCCCGAGCACGCCGAGGATGCCGGAGGCGATGACGAAGGGCTTGCCGGTGCCGGTAAGGGCCTCGCCGAAGGCCTCGATCGCCGCGCGGTCGGCGGCGGTGGCTGTGGCGTAGTCGCCGACGAAGGCGATGTCGTGTTTGAAGGCGAGGTGGATGACGCCGTCGGACGAGGCGGCGGCGTCGCGCAGGGTGTCGAGGTCGTCGATCGAGCCTGGGCGGACCTCGGCTCCGGCGGCTCGCAGAGCTCGGGCTGCGGTGTCGGAGCGGGCGAGGGCGGTGACGGTGTGGCCGGCGGCGGTCAGTTCGGGGACGAGGCCGCGGCCGATCCAGCCCGACGCTCCGGTGACGAAAACGTGCATGGGAGAACCTCCGGGATGCGGGCGTGCGCCGTGTGTTCGCGGCGGACGCCCTTGAAGTCTGCCCCTATTCTTTGTACGGTCGTACTATAAATGTCAAGCCGCTGACTTCCTGGAGGCAGTGATGGCGGGGCGGCCTGTGGACCACCGACGGCGGGCCGAGCTGCTGGACGCGGTGGTCGACTACACGGTCGAACACGGCTTCTCCGAGCTGTCGTGGCGGCCCGTCGCCGCCGCGCTCGGGGTTTCCACCACGACGCTGGTGCATCACTTCGGCACCAAGGAGCAGATGCTGGAGACCATCCTCGGACGCTTGCGGGAACGGATATTCGCGGCCACAAGCGAGGCGGCCGGCGACCAGCCCGACCTGGCGACGGCGGCGCGCGCGGTCTGGACGCGGACCTCCGACCCACGGCGGTGGGCGGAGTTCAGGCTCTTCTTCGCGGTCTATGGACGCGCTCTCCAGTCGCCGCAGCAGTTCGCGGACTTCCTGGAGCACGTCGTGGCCGACTGGATGGGCGCCCTGTGCGACGCGCAAGGACAGGACGTCGACCCGGCGACGGCGGCGCGCACGGCCACACTCGTGATCGCGACGATCCGCGGGCTGCTGCTCGATCTGCTCGCCACCAGCGACCGGGTCCGGGTGCAGGACGCGGCCGAGAGTTTCCTCGCCACCCTGGACGACAGGGCGAGGCGGCCCCCACGGCCACACTGAGCAGGGCCGGGTACGCCACCCGGCACCGGCGTCGACGGCTCCGACGCAGGCGAACGCGCGACAGCGTGATCCGAACTCAGTGGTTGGCGAGGAAGGCCAGCAGGTCCTGGCGGGTGACCATGCCCACCGGCTTGCCGTCGTCGAGGACCACGGCTGCGTCGGCCTTCTCCAGCGCCTCGACCGCCCGGGCCACCGGCTCACCTGATCCGATCATGGGCAGCGGCGCGGACATGTGGCCGCCGATCTCGTCCTCGGACCGCACCCGGCCGCGGTAGAGGCCCTCCAGCAGGTCGCGCTCCACGATCGAGCCGATGACCTCGGCCGCCATGACCGGCGGCTCCTCCTTCATGACCGGAAGCTGCGAGACGTTGTACTCCCGCATGATCGAGATCGCGGTGCCGACGGACTCGTGCGGGTGGACGTGGACGAACTCGGGCAGCCCCGGCGTCTTGCGCCCCAGCACGTCGCCGACCAGGCCCTCCTCGCTCGCCGTGGTGAGGAAGCCGTAGTCGGCCATCCACTCGTCGTTGAAGATCTTCGACAGGTAGCCACGGCCGCCGTCCGGCAGCAGCACGACCACGACGTCGTCAGGCCCGGCCGCCTGGGCGACCCGTACGGCCGCCACCACGGCCATGCCGCACGAACCGCCGACGAGCAGCGCCTCCTCGCGGGCGAGCCTGCGGGTCATGCCGAACGAGTCCTTGTCGGAGACCGCGATGATCTCGTCGCAGATCGTGGTGTCGTACGTCGCGGGCCAGATGTCCTCGCCCACGCCCTCCACGAGGTAGGGACGGCCGGTGCCGCCGGAGTAGACGGAACCGACGGGGTCGGCGCCGATGACCTTAACCCGGCCGCCGGAGACCTCCTTGAGGTACTTGCCGGTCCCGCTGATCGTCCCGCCGGTGCCGATGCCGGCGACGAAGTGCGTGATCCTGCCCTCGGTCTGCTCCCAGATCTCCGGCCCGGTGGAGTGGTAGTGGCTCGCCGGGTTCTCGGGGTTGGAGTACTGGTCGGGCTTCCAGGCGTTCGGGATCTCGCGGGCCAGCCGGTCCGACACCGAGTAGTACGAGTCGGGGTGGTCGGGCGAGACGGCGGTCGGGCAGACGACGACCTCCGCGCCGTACGCCCGGAGCACGTTGATCTTGTCCTGGGCGACCTTGTCCGGGCAGACGAACAGGCAGCGGTAGCCCTTCTCCTGCGCCACGATGGCCAGGCCCACGCCGGTGTTGCCGGAGGTCGGCTCGACGATCGTGCCGCCGGGCTTGAGCTCGCCGCTCCGCTCGGCCGCCTCGATCATCCGCACCGCGATGCGGTCCTTCACCGAGCCGCCGGGGTTGAAGTACTCCACCTTGGCCAGGATCTGGGCGGACGCGCCCGCCGTGACCTTGCGCAGCCGGACGAGCGGGGTGTTGCCCATCAGCTCCACCAGCGAGTCGTGAACGCGCACCGCGATGACCACCTTGTTTGCCGAAGCTTGTCAGCCTGCCGTCAGCCGGGGTTCCGATAGGGGTGGCCGGAACTCGGCTAGTTTCTTCTTCAAACCGTACCGTGAGCGTGAGGAGGGCGGGTGATCTGGACGTCCGGCGCGGTGCGCGCCGCGCGGCGTATCGCCACCGCCGCCGCCCTGGGCGGAGGCGGGCTCACGGCCCTGGGAGCGGTCACGTACGCCTGCTGATGGCCGAGGCCATGGTGGCCCGCCGCATCGTGGGGCAGCCGCACGGCCTCGACGGCCCGCAGGCCGACGGCGTGTACGGCGCCTACCCCGGTGAGCCGATCCGGATGGCCGTCCTCGGCGACTCGACCTCCGTCGGCCTCGGCATGACCCGCCCCGAGGACACCCCGGCCGTCCGCATCGCGTACGGGCTCGCGGCGGTGGCGGAGCGCCCGGTGCGCCTCACCGTGGTCGGCCAGTCGGGCGCGGCGTCGGTGGACCTCGGCGTCCAGGTGGACCGCGCGCTGGAGGCCCGGCCGGAGATCGCGGTCGTCTTCGTGGGGGCCAACGACGTGACCACGGCCACCCTGCCGGCCCGGGCCGTACGGCACCTGCAGAAGGCGGTGCGCCGGCTGCGCGAGGCCGGTGCGGAGGTGGTCGTGGGGACCTGCCCCGACCTGGGCACCGTGCGTCCGATCGCGCAGCCGCTCCGATGGGTCACCCGGCGCTGGTCGCGGCAGCTCGCCGCCGCCCAGACGGTCGCCGTCGTCGAGGCGGGCGGCCGCACCGTGGCGTTCGCCGACCTGCTCGGACCCGAATTCGACGCGAATCCGGCCGAGATGTTCGGACCAGATCGTTTCCATCCATCTGCCCGAGGTTACCTACAAGCCGCGTACGCAGTGCTACCGTCTGTATGCGCCGCGTTGGGGTTGTGGCCCGAGCCGGAACCCGTGCGCGTCGAAGGATCGCAATACCTCTTGGCCGCAATGGCCGTGGAGGAACCCGGCACCGAGGTCACCGCGACCCGTGTCGCCGGCCGGGCGTTCGGCCCCCACGGACGGTGGGCGGCGCTGCTCCGCCGGAGACCCGGGCCGCTTCCGAACGCCTAGAGCCGGTTACCTCTTGCGGCCGGGCCATCACCCCCTGTAGGAGCGAAATGATCCGGCCCCAGCTGAACCACGTGAAACCCGCTCTGGCGCTCGCCGCGACCGCCCTGCTGACCGGGGGCGCCCTCACCGGCTGCTCCGGCGGCGACGAGGCCGCCAAGGACTACCCGGCCTGGCAGAACACGCAGGTGAACGCGGTCAGCCGGGCCACCACGGGAGGCGGCGTCGCGGCCACCACCTCCATGCGGCCCGACGGCTCCCTGGAGACCGTCGCCCTCGACCTCGCCACCGGCCGCCGGCTCTGGGCGCACCCCGCGACGATGGTGGGCCGGCTCCCCGGGATGGGGGTGCAGGCTCCGGCGACCGTGGAGACCGGCGGCGGGCAGGCCGTGGTGGTCGCGCTCGACCCCGCCGCGGCCGGTCACAAGGGCGCCGCGCTGGTCGCCAGGGACGCCCGCACCGGGCAGCAGAAGTGGACCAGGCCCGTGCGATCCACCTTCGGGCCGCAGCGCTGCGGGCCGTACGTCTGCGTCTCCGAGGACACCGCGCTCTCGTCCGCCCGCGTCGTGGTCCTCGACCCCCGCGACGGCGCCGTGAAGTGGCGCCTGGCCGGCATCGCGGAGGTCGAGTGGTCCGACTCGTCCAAGGTCGTCCTGCTCAGGCTCGCCTCCCACCCGGTGCTGGAGGCTCGCGCGATCAAGGACGGCAAGACCGTCTGGCAACTGCCGATCGAGCAGGCCCTCGGCCCCGACGTCGACCTGAGCGGGGGCTGGGCCTTCGGCGCTACGGGCGACAAGATCATCGGATACGTCGCCCCGTACACCAACCCCGAGACCAAGGAGACGTCGACCTTCGGCCTGTTCTCCGCGCGTCTCGCTGACGGCGCCGTCGACTGGATGCGGCCGTCCGTCGTCCGCGTCTACCCCAGTGGCAACCCCGCGTACGCGCCGGTCGTCCGGCCGGTGGACGAGCAGGGCCAGTACGGCGGGTTCGCCCGGCTCGACGCCGAGACCGGACGGGTCCTGGGGCAGATCACGCCCACTCAGGTTCCCGGGTCGGGCTGGTGGCTGGCCTTCCCGCCCGAGATGAACAAGCTCGGCTTCCTCAAGCGCGACGCGCCCGGCTCGGTCTTCGACCTCAGCACCGGCGAGCCGACCCCGGTGAGCGGCGCGACCGGCTGGTCGTTCTGCGTGACCGACCCCAAGCCGCTGCCGCTGCGCGGCATGATCCCCGGGTTCTACTCGATCGCGGCGCTGTGCGAGTTCGACCTGGCCACGGGCAAGCGCAAGGACTCCTCCTCCGCGCCGCCCTCCTGGTTCACCGGCAGCCAGAACGGCTGGCGCCTGTGGCGCGACGAGAAGGGCGGCCTCCACGCCGTCAACGACGGCACCGCCACCACCCCCGGCATGTACGGCTGATTGGTTGACTTGTGCAGTAGTACAAAATTCTGGTGAGTGGGGCCCGGGGCGTGGCGGGCGGCGTACCGAGGGGTAACCTCCGGGGAGGAGGCCCCCCGAACCCTGGGTGGAGGGGCACGAGATCAGGCAGGAGAGTCACATGCCCGAGGCAGTCATCGTGGCGACCGCGCGGTCGCCGATCGGCCGCGCCTTCAAGGGGTCACTCAAGGACATCCGCCCGGACGACCTGACCGTGCAGATGGTCCGCGCCGCGCTGGCGAAGGTGCCGCAGCTCGACCCGAACGACGTTGACGACCTCATGCTGGGCTGTGGTCTCCCCGGCGGCGAGCAGGGCCACAACCTGGGACGCGTGGTCGCGGTGATGCTCGGGCTCGACAACGTGCCGGGCACCACCGTGACCCGCTACTGCTCCTCCTCCCTGCAGACGACCCGGATGGCGTTCCACGCCATCAAGGCCGGCGAGGGCGACGTGTTCATCTCGGCGGGTGTCGAGACCGTCTCCCGCTTCGCCAACGGCAGCTCCGACATGCCCCAGGCGCAGAACCCGCTGTTCGACGAGGCGAAGGCGCGGACGGAGGAGACCGCGAAGGGCGGCGCGCCGGTGTGGCACGACCCGCGCGAGGACGGCGCGCTGCCGGACGTCTACATCGCCATGGGCCAGACGGCCGAGAACGTCGCGGCCCTGAAGGGCGTCTCGCGGCGCGAGCAGGACGAGTTCGGCGTGCGCTCGCAGAACCTCGCCGAGAAGGCCATCGCCAACGGCTTCTGGGAGAGCGACATCACCCCGGTGACGCTCCCCGACGGCAGCGTGGTGAGCAAGGACGACGGCCCCAGGGCCGGCACGACGTACGAGGCGGTCTCGCAGCTCAAGCCGGTCTTCCGGCCGGACGGCACGGTGACTGCGGGCAACTGCTGCCCGCTGAACGACGGCGCCGCCGCGGTGGTCGTCATGAGCGACACCAAGGCCGCCGAGCTGGGCATCACGCCGCTCGCCCGGATCGTGTCGACCGGCGTCACCGGCCTGTCCCCCGAGATCATGGGGCTGGGCCCGATCGAGGCGTCGCGGCAAGCTCTCGCCCGCGCGGGCATGTCGATCGGTGACGTCGACCTGGTCGAGATCAACGAGGCGTTCGCGGCCCAGGTCATCCCCTCCTACCAGGAGCTGGGCATCGACATCGAGCGGCTCAACGTGAACGGTGGCGCGATCGCGGTGGGCCACCCGTTCGGCATGACCGGCGCCCGCATCACCTCCACGCTGGTCAACAGCCTCCGGTTCCACGACAAGTCGATCGGGCTGGAGACGATGTGCGTCGGCGGCGGCCAGGGCATGGCGATGGTGCTGGAGCGGCTGTCCTGAGCGAAGGGATTCACGCCGGTCCCGGCCGTGCCGGGACGGCAGGGGCCGGCTCAGCCGTGGAAGTCGGGGCCCGCGCGCGTGGGCTCGACCCTGATGATCACTCGCTTGTCCCGGATCATCGCGGCGCGGTAGTCGTCCCAGTCCGGGTGCTCGCCGCTGATGTCGCGGTAGTACTGCACCAGGTGCTCCATCGCGTCCGGCAGCGAGACGACGTGGGCGACGCCCTCGATCTGCATCCACTCGCCGTAGAAGGCGTCGGTCATCACGGTGAGCACGACCTGGGGGTTCTCCCGCAGATTGCGGGTCTTGACGGCCGTCTCGCGACTGCTGATCACGATGTAGCCGTCCTTGTCGCAGCCGACGGTCACCGGGGAGGTCTGCGGCCGCCCGTCCGGATAGCGGGTCAGCATGACCGCTCGGTGGTTGTTCCTGACGAACTCACGCGCCTTGTCGAGATCCATAGAACAATGATGCGCCCGCACCGGACCGGTGCGGGCGCGTCGGTTCTGCCTCAGGACGCCACTCAGGACTGTGGCAGCGTGCTGCTCGTGAGTCGCTGCTCGTGCGTGCTGTGTTGTGCCTGCTGAGTTGTGCCTGCTGTTGCGCGGGACGTCACTGCCCCTCCCGCGCTCCGGTCTAGAAGCGACGCCGCCGTTCGTGCTCGAGGACGATCGCGGCGGCGTAGCCGTGGCTCAGCCCGTGCTCGTCGGCGAGCCAGTTGGCCCGCTCTTCACAGCGTAGGAACGACGGGCCGTTGTCGATGGCTTCGAACCACTCTGGGAGGTCGCGCCCGGTTATGGACGGGACACGGGCGATCAGCTTGTTCTGGGTCTCCGGTGAGTGGTTCAACGACATGGGCACCTCCACGGAAAAGGCTGCTTTGTGTCACAGTGCATCACCGGTCCGCGCTTGACAAGCCCTCAGCGGCATTGATTTGTTACAAGATGTTGATCGAAAGTTGCGTCGCCGATCACCGGATCCTGCTATAGCGCGACAAAGGGGCGCCGCTCCCGGAGGAACGACACCCCTTCGACTCGTACTGCTAGTCGTTGTTCGTGAAGTAGCTGATGAAGCGGAGGATCTCCAGGTAGAGCCAGACGAGGCTCAGGGTCAGGCCGAACGCCATCAGCCACGAGTAGCGCTCCGGCACACCGGCCCGCACCCCGGCCTCGATCTCGCTGAAGTCGAGCAGCAGGAAGAAGCAGCCGAGCAGGATCATGCCGACGCTGAAGATCCAGCCGATGGGGCTGTCGGTGCGCAGGCCCAGGCCGCCGCTGACGAAGATGCCCGCGATCCAGTTGATCAGCATCAGGCCGACCGCCCCGAACGCGGCGGCGATCACGAACTTGGCGAACTTCGGCGTCGGCCGGAAGATCTTCAGCGCGTACACGGCCAGCGTGCCGCCGAAGGCCACCATCGTGCCGAGCACGGCCTGCAGGACGATGCCGTTGTAGACCGTTTCGTACATGTGGCTCAGCACACCGATGGCGACGCCGTAACACACGGAGTAGCCGAGGATCAGCGCGGGGTTCGTGCTCTGCTTGAACGACACGATGAGCCCGAGGATCAGGCCCACGATCATCGCCGGCGCCGCCAGCCCCCAGCCGACGTTGAAGTACCAGGCCAGGGCAGCCGACACGACGAGCGTGCCGAGGGTCATGAAGCCGCGCACCACGACGTCGTCCATCGTCATGGCGCGCGCCGCCGGGGGCGCGTACGAGGGTGCGGCGTACATCTGGTTCAGCTGCTGCACGCTGGGAGCCGGACCGGCCCACGCCTGCTGACCAGCCGCCCCGCGCCGACTGAATATGGGGTTCTTGCTCTCCATTCGCTTCCTCCAGGACGCGACTCACCGATCAGCCGCTGCGCGGCCTAGTGGGGATGGTGCCCGAGGAGTGGTGCCCCTACAAGGGGGAGCGCCACTCCACCACAGTGGCAACGATCAGGATTCCCGGCGAGTTCCCGCCGTTGCCCCACGGACGACAACCAGCCGAAGTCGATCGCAGAACAAACTAGAACACTTCATTTACTTGAGTTCTTCAAGTCTAGTGCTAGCGTGGTGCGGAGCCGAGAAGTAGCGGCCTGACCAGGCAGAACGCCTCAGCGACCACTCCGCCTGCCGTTGCGAGCCTCATTCCGAACCACACAGGCACGGCAGCCCGTCCGGACGGTCACTTCGACGCCAGAGAGCCGCCGGTGCCGCCGGGGAATGTCATCGCGAGGAGGACGGCGATGAACGTCAGCGGCCCACCATTACTGCGAAGGTTCCGGCCTGATTCCATCCGGGGACGCATCACCGTCCTCGTCACGGCGCTCGCCACCCTGCTCCTGATCCCCACCGGGATCCTGGGCAGCATCCTGGCCCGGCAGGCGTTCTCCACCGCGGTCTGGCTCGACGCCCGGCAGGAGGCCGCGCTCACGGCCGCCACGTGGCGTACGGGCCACTTCCGCAACGTCATCACCCCGCAGGTCGCCGGGATCGACCTGGTCCAGGTGGTGGCTCCCAATCGGCGGGTGCTCGCCGCGTCGCCCGCGGCCCGGGGAAGGCCTCCACTGACCTCCTTCTGGCCGTCCCAGGAGGATCCGATGCAGGACCTGCAGGCCTGCACGCACGACGGGATCGGCTGCCTGCGCCTGTCGGCGCTGCGGGTGATGCCGGGGCCCAACTCCCCCGTCGTGTACGCGGGACGCCCCATCGACGGCTTCACGCCCGTCGCGGTGATCGATCTGCTCTTCACCGCGGAGGTCGCCGTGCTCGTGCTGCTCACCGCCTGGGCCGCCTGGAAGGTGACCGGGCGCACCCTGCGCCCCGTCGAGGCCATCCGCAGCGACCTGGCCGCCGTCAACGTGAACGACCTGGACACCCGGGTGCCCGTACCGGGCGGGGACGACGAGATCGCGCGGCTCGCCCGCACCGTGAACAGCACGCTCGCCCGCATCGAGCAGGCGAAGCTCACCACCGAGCGGGCGCTGCGGCGGCAGCGCGAGTTCGCCGCGGACGCCTCCCACGAACTGCGCACTCCGCTCGCCGGCCTGCGCACGCAACTGGAGGAGGCGCAGCTTCACCCCGACCAGACCGACCTGCGGTCGCTGCTCAGGGACGCGCTGCTCGACGTGGAGCGGCTGGAAGCGATCATTGACGACCTGCTGCTGCTGGCGAAGGTGGGGGCGACGGCCCCGGGCCGCAAGCCCGTGGACGTGTCGGCGCTGGTCAGGGATGAGGTCGCCCGCCGGACCGACCGGATACCGGTGCGCCTCCGGCTGGCGGACGGGGTCAGGATGCACGCCGCGCCGCGCCACCTCGCCCGTCTGCTGACCAACCTGCTCGACAACGCGCAGCGGCACGCCGGGAGCGTGGTCGAGGTCGGGCTCCGGCGCGACGACGGCTTCGTCGAGTTGTGGGTCAGCGACGACGGTCCCGGCGTCCCGGTGTGCGAACGGGAGCGGATCTTCGAGCGGTTCGCCAGGTCGGACACGGCGCGCAGCCGGGGCCGCGGAGGCACCGGGCTCGGCCTGGCCATCGCCCGCGACATCGCCCGCGCCCACTGCGGCACCCTGGTGGCGGCCGAGTCGCCGTACGGCGGCGCCATGTTCGTGCTGTGCCTGCCGGTCTCCGGCTGCCCGACGAACACCGACACCGCGCCCTCGCAGGACGCGATCCACGGCGCCGCCGGCCCGTACGCCGAGCCGCCGCGGACGGAGGACCCCCGGCGCCGGTGAACGAGCGACGTGCCTGACGGCGGTCACAGGCGGGCGAACCAGTCGCGGACGGCACGCCGGCCGCCCCCGCCGAGCGCCACCATCAGGGCGTACCGGGCCTTCACCGGAGCCAGCCCGCGGGCCCCGATGGCGCCGACCTTCGCGGCCAGCCCCAGGGCCGGTGGCAGGTCCTCCAGCGCGACCGGCCGGGTGTGGCACCGCGAGGCGACCACCACGGGGATGTCCCACTCCGCCAGCTCGCTGAGGGTCGCGTACAGGGTGATCGGGATGTTCCCGACGCCGGTGCCCTCCAGCACGACGCCCCTGGCTCCGGCGTCCACGACGGACGTGACGAGCACGGGGTCCATCTCCGGATACGTCTTGATCAGTGCGACGTTCGTCTCCGGCTCTCCCCGCGCCGCCGGGGGCCGTGGCGGCGGCGTCGCCGTCATCTCGGCCCGGCCGTCCGCGACCCGGCCGAGGATCGGCGCGGGGGCGGAGGAGAGTGCCGCCACGCCCGTCGCGTCGGCCATCGTGACCCAGCGGGCCGCGTGCAGTTCGTCGTTCACGCAGACCACCGCGCCGACGCCGCGAAGCGCGGGATCCGCGGCGGCGACCAGGGACGACGCGAGGTTGCGCGGGCCGTCGCTCGACAGCTCGTCCAGCCCGCGTACGGCGCCGGTCAGCACGATGCCGCCACGGAGAGCGGCGGGCCCGGCCAGTAGGTCCGTGAGGAAGGCCGTCTCCTCGATCGTGTCCAGGCCGTGGGTGACGACCACGCCGTCGAACCCCTCGTCGAGCAGGGCCGTACGGGCACGCCGGGCCAGCCGCAGCATGGTGGAGGGCGAGGTGTCCCAGCTCGGCTCTGCCTGGACGTCCTCGGTCACGACCTCCACGCCGAGATTCCCGGGTACGGCCGCCAGCAGGTCGGCGGCCGTCGCGAGCCCCGGGCGGCCGGTGTGACGGGCGTACGCCATGACGTCGCCCGTCGCGACCAGCAGCACGCGCCGGGTCACGACGCGTCGTCCTCGGCGGATGCGGCGACTCCGGCGTGCCGCTCGAGGCGCTCGACGCGTTGCAGGAGCGGAGCGATCTCCTGACGGACGACCGCCGCCACGGCCTGCACGGCGGTCTGGGATGCGGCCTGGGATGCGGAGGCGTCCTGCGCCCGGAGGTGGACGTAGCCGGCGAGCGCCGCGACGACCGCGCGCCGCGTGAGGCGGGGCTCTGCGCCCCGTGCCCGCAGCACCTGCCCGCCGATCCCGTCGGGCTCCGTGACCAGGCCGAGCAGCAGGTGCTCGCACCCGATGTAGTTGTGCCCCAGCGCATGGGCCTCGGTGACCGCCAGTTCGAGGGCGTTGGCCGCCGACGCGTCGAACCGGCTCGGACCGTCCTTCCCCGTCCCGTCGTCTCCGGACTGCTCCGGGCCGGCCGCTGCGGCGGGTGCGGACGGGCTGCGGCTCGCGAGGTCGCGCTCGAGCAGGCTGGGCTCGATCTCGATCGCCCGCAGGACGTGCAGGGCGAGGTTCTGCCCCTCGGCCAGCATCGCGGCGAGCAGGTGCTCGGTGCCGATGCCGGAGGCGCCCTCGGCCCGGGCCCGTTCCAGCGCCAGCCGGAAGACGGCGCGGGTCCTGGGCGTGAAGTGCGACAGCCGGGGGTCGTCGATCTCGAAGTCGCCGAGGATGCTCTCGCGGATGGCGGTCACCCGGCGGACCGCCTGTTCCAGCGCCCGCTGGCAGATCGCGGACACCGGCAGGGCCGCCTCCTTGACCGCCTCCGCGAGATCGTCCGGAAGGTACACGTTGATCTTAGGCATGCACCATTCATACCCCCATTGGGGGTACATGTCTACCCCCAACCATCAGGGAAGCGTGACGAACTCTCCGAGGAAATCCCGGACCTCGGGGATGTCCAGGCGGTAGTCGACGTTGGTCGTCCGACAGGCGTCGTCCACTCCGCTGATCGTCGTGGCCACGAGCAGGTTCGAGTCGGGACCTCCGAGGTAGTTGGGGCCACCCGAGTCGCCGTAGCAGGTTCCGCCCTCCCCCCGCGAGGGGTTCGGCGCCAGGTCGAGCCACCTGCTGCCGAGGCGCTTGAAGGAGATGGAGGTCTGGCTGCGCGTGTCGGTGTAGTGGTACCGCCATCCGTGCCGCTTCTTCGTGGGGTCCACGGAGCCGTAACCGACCGGGGTGAAGCGCGCGGTCTTCAGAGTGCCGTCGGCCTTGAGCTGGTCGAGCAGGCCCAGAGTGGGCAGCTTGGCCGGCGTGATGCCGGTGACGGGCTCGGAGAAGACCACGACGGCAATGTCATGGGCATCGCCGCTGTATCTGCCGTCGGCAATGTAGCGACCGGTGTAGAGCTTCGCCCCGGGCTGGTAGTGGCTGGCGAAGGAGACCCGGGCGGTCTTCTGGCCCTCCTGACCGCAGTGGGCGGCCGTGAGGAAGACGGTCGGGGAGATGAGGGTGCCCGTGCAGTACGACCACGTGCCGTCGCTTTCCGGCTTTTCGCCGATGAGGGCTCCCACCTCTGGGTGATCGGTCTTATCGACCGAGCCGTGGGTGATGGCGGACGCGGGCAAGGCGATGCCCGTGACCAAAGCCACAAGAATCATGACAAAAGGGACGAAACGCATGCATGAATGTATCCGAGCATGGGCTCTCTATGACAAAAAGGAACGAAAAGATCTACCGATTGGCCGTCAGGGTGGGACTTCCGATATCCGCCATCGGCGGCCGAACCGGCCGGCCACCGCTCGCCGCACGGGCCGAACCGCAATGCCGGAACAGGCAGCGGGTGACGCCGCCCACAAACCTCGTCGCACACGCGAAGACCGCCCCTCCAGTCGAGGAGGAGCGGCCATGGTGATGCAGTCCGAGGTATCAGCGGTGATCTCGCCCGCGGTTCTCCGATGACGGGCTATACCTTCGGGGACGCCGTCGGCGCAACGGGGCCGAGTTCGACGCCAAGGCACATCGTGCAACCCGCTCGTGTCGATGCAGGTGCGCTGCCGGGCGCCCAGTGCCCCCGGTGGGACTCGAACCCACACCACAGCCCTTTTAAGGGGCTTGCCTCTGCCATTGGGCTACGGGGGCGCCGCGATCATATGTCACGGATCACTCCTCTGTAAGCAAGTTACGTCTTACGCGGCTTGTCCCCCTTTCCATAGCGCGTGAACGGCTCCTCTGGCCGCCACCCGGTCAAGGTCCTGGAGACCGTCCGCACCTTCTCCCCCCTCCACCACACCAGCATGTCAGAGCGCAGGAACACACAACGGCCCGGCGGGGTGCGCCGCCGGGCGTCTGCGTGTCCTGAGGTCGTGCCGTCGATCCGTCCGCGCCGAGCGGTCAGCGCTTGGGGCCGCTCTTCGCGGCCGCCCTGAACTCGTCGCGCGGGTGCTCGATCTCGCCGAGAGAGATCGTCTCGCGCTTGAAGAACAGCGACAGCGTCCAGTCCATCACCACGCGGACCTTCCGGTTGAGGGTGGGCACCCGCGACAGGTGGTAGGTGCGGTGCATGAACCAGGCCGGGAAGCCGCGCAGCTTCACGCCGTAGACGTTCGCGACGCCCCGGTAGAGGCCGAGCCCGGCGACCGACCCGGCGTACTTGTGCCGGTAGTCCTGCAGCTTCTCTCCGCGCAGGTACGCCGCGATGTTGTCGCCGAGGACCTTCGACTGCCGTACGGCGTGCTGGGCGTTGGGCGCGCAGTACTGGCCGGGGTTGGTCACGTCGGGCACGCCCGCGATGTCGCCGGCGGCGAAGGCGCCCTTGACACCCGCCACGGTCAGGCGCGTCGTGGTCTTGATCCGGCCGCGCTCGTCGAGCGGCAGGTCGGTGGAGTTGACGATCGGGCTCGCCTTGACGCCGGCGGTCCAGACGATCGTGGCCGACTCGAACTCGTCGCCGTCCGAGGTCTTGACCAGGCCGCCCTCGCACGACTGGAGGAACGTCTCCATCTTGAGCTCGATGCCGCGCTCGCGCAGCTGCTCGGCGGTCCACTCGCCCATCTCGGGGCCGACCTCGGGCAGGATGCGGTTGGACGCCTCGATCAGGACCCAGCGCAGGTCCTTCTTGTCGATGCTCGGGTAGTACTTGATCGCGTCCTCGGTCATGTCCTCGAGCTCGGCGAGGGCCTCGATGCCGGCGAAGCCGCCGCCGACCACGACGAAGGTCAGCGCGCGGCGGCGCACGTCCTCGTCGTCGCTCGACTCGGCCCGGTCGAGGAGGGCCAGGACCCGGTTGCGCAGCGCAATGGCCTCGCCGACGGTCTTGAAGCCGATGGCCGCGTCCTCCAGGCCGGGGATCGGCAGCGTACGGGAGATCGAGCCGGCCGCCATGACGACGACGTCGTACTCGATCTCACGCGACTGGCCCGCCGCGGGCTCGAAGGTCAGCGTGCGCGCCTCGTGGTGCACCTTGGAGACCTTGCCGTTGAGGATGCGCACCTTGGGCAGCACCCGGCGCAGCGGGGCCACGACGTGGCGCGGCGAGATGTTGCCGGCCGCCGCCTCGGGAAGGAACGGCTGGTAGGTCATGTACGACTGCGGGTCGATGAGCGTGATCCGCACGCTGCCGTCGCGCAGCTCCCGGCGGAGCGTGCGCTGGAGACGAAGAGCCGTGTAAAGGCCCACGTACCCACCGCCGACGATGACGACGTGCTTCCAGTTGCGGTCTGCCACGGATGCCTCCCAACGCTTGTGAAAGCATTCACAAGCCTACGTCACGAGTCGGCAACCGCACCAACCCACTAGGGCCAAAGGTCCAGTGATTTTCCCCACTTAGTCATCTCTTGACGACATTTCTCAGGAAAATTCCCACGTTCTTCCCTTCGTGATCGACTTCACACTTGTGAAATGGTTCACAAGTGCGCCGTACCCAGGGCGGCGGCGCGGGCGAAGACCGCGTCGAGCATGTCCGTAGTGACCCGGCCGGTGAAGGTGTTCTGCTGGCTCGGGTGGTAGCAGCCGATGAGCGTGACCGGAGCCGCGCCGTAGGAGACGGGCACCTCCACGGCGTGGCCGAACGGCGGTCTGCGGGGCGGCAGGGCGAACCCGGCCTCGCGCAGCGCGGGCCACACCGCCTGCCAGGCGAAGCCGCCGAGCGCCACGATCACCCTGGTCGTGCCTGCAACCAGCGCGAGTTCCCTGGCGAGCCAGGGGAAGCAGGTGTCGCGCTCCTCCGGAGTGGGCTTGTTGGCGGGCGGCGCGCACCGCACCGCCGCCATCATCCGGGCGCCGATCAGCCGCTGCCCGTCGCCCGCGTGGACGCTGGTCTCCTGCGCGGCGAGCCCGGTGCGGTACAGCGACGCGAACAGCCAGTCGCCGCTGCGGTCGCCGGTGAAGATCCGGCCGGTCCGGTTGCCGCCGTGCGCGGCGGGGGCCAGACCGACGATGAGCGTGTGCGGCGCCTCGTCGCCCCACCCCGCGATCGGCCGGCCCCAGTAGGTCTCGTCCGCGAACGCCCGCCGTTTGACGTCGGCGACCTCCTCCCGCCACTCGACGAGGCGGGGGCAGGCGCGGCACACCGACTGCCGGGCGGTCAGTTCGGTCAGCATTCGGCTGTCTGCGGCCAGTTTGGCGACCTCGTGGGCATCGTGGGCGACGGGGGTGTCCGGGCACGCGGGGTCGCCCGGCCAGCCGGAACCGGGAGGAACGGAGCTCATGACACCGATCGTGCCAGGTCAAAAGGCGTGCGTCGGCCAGAAGCCTGCTCTCGCGACGCCGGCGCCCGCGACCGCCGATCGCGCCGCCCGGAACCGGCGCCCGGCGCCGCGCAGTCGCGCGGTCCACCGGTCTCCACCCGGTGTCCATGAAGCATCCGCGCCGTGTCACGAAGAGGCCATGCCGAGAAAGATTCCAATCTTTTCCGTCGTGCCGGAGGTGGGTACGTACGGCGCGTGTCGACCGACTCAATCCCCCCGCTGTTCGGCCCGGCGTTCGACGCCGACCCCTACCCCGCCTACGACTGGCTGCGCCGGAACGCCCCGGTGACCCGTGTGCCGCTGCCCGGCTGCGAGGCGTGGCTGATCACGCGGTACGAGGACGCCGTGACCGCGCTGACCCACCCCGCCCTCGCCAAGGACCCGGCGGCCGGCTCGCCCGAGTGGCGGGCCGCCTCTCTCGGCCTGCCCCTGGACCACCGGCCCGGTCTCGCCCGCCACATGATCAACGCCGACGGAGCCGACCACGCGCGCCTGCGGCGGCTCGTGAGCGCGGCCTTCACGCCCCGGCGGATGGCGGGGCTGCGGACCCGGGCGCTGGAGGTGACCGACGCGCTGCTCGACCGCCTCGACGGCCCCGAGGCGGATCTGATCGCCGGTCTCGCCTATCCGCTGCCGATCACGATCATCTGCGACCTGCTCGGCGTGCCCGAAGAGGACCGGGCCACCTTCCATCACCACGCCTCCGTCATCGACTCGGCGGCGCGTCCGAGGTGGAGGAGATCACCCGCGCCACGGACGCCCTGGAGAGCTTCCTGGCCGACCTGGTCGAGCTCAAGCGCTCCCGGCCGGGCAACGACCTGCTCACCGATCTCGTACGCCGGTCCAACCAGGGTGAGATCGACAAGGACGAGCTGACCTCGACCGCGTTCCTGCTCCTGATCGCCGGCCACGAGACGACCGTCGCACTGATCGGCAACGGCCTGCTCGCGCTGCTGCGGCATCCCGGCCAGGCGGCGGCCCTGCGCGCCGATCTCTCCCTGCTGCCGGACTTCATCGACGAGATGCTGCGCTACGACGGTCCCGTGCGGAACGCCACCTGGCGCTTTCCCACCGAGCCCGTGGTCATCGGCGGCCAGGAGATGCTGCCCGGGGAGCCCATCCTCGTCTCGCTGCTGGCGGCCAACCGGGACCCGGCGGCGTTCGCCGACCCGGACGCGTTCTCCCCCGGCCGGATCGGCGAACCGCACCTCGCCTTCGGCCGGGGGCCGCACTACTGCGTCGGCGCTGCCCTGGCCAAGGTGGAGGGAGAGGCCGCGATCGGCCGGGTACTCGAGCGGTTCCCCGATCTGGCCCTCGCCACCGACCCCGCCGAGCTGAGCTGGTGGCCGAGCGCCATCATGCGCGGCCTGTTCTCCTTGCCCGTCCGCCTGCACGGCTGACGTCCCGCCCGGCTCCGTCCGTCAACGGAGCGGCCCGTGGACAAATAGTCTACGCGTAGATAATCTCTGCGCAGGCAATGAGCGAAGGAGCCCGGTATGTGGGAGTACGAGCACAGCGTGGAGACCGCCGCGAGCGCGGGCACGGTCTGGCGGCACTGGTCGGACATGGCGGCGTGGCCGCGCTGGAACGACGGGATCGAGAGCATCGAGGTCGACGGGCCGTTCGCCGTCGGCACGACGTTCACGATGACCCCGCCGGGCGACGAGCCGATCCGGATGCGCCTGACCGAGATCGAGCCGGGCACGTGGTTCACCGACGAGATGGACGCCGGCGACTTCGTCGTACGGACCGTGCACCGGCTCGAACCGGCCGACGGCCGCACCAGGATCGTCTACCGCACCGAGATCACCGGCCCGGCCGCGGACGAGGTCGGCCCGCAGCTCGGCCCGGCCGTCACCGCCGACTTCCCCGACGTGCTGGCCGCGCTGGTGCGGCTGGCAGAGGAGGGCTAGACCATGCCGCCGCTGGACCCCGAGGAGAGCCCGGGGTTCCTGCTGTGGCACGCCACGCTCCGCTGGCAGCGCGACATCGCCGCGGCCCTCGCGCCGCTGGATCTCACGCACGTGCAGTTCGTCCTGCTGGCGAGCACGTGGTGGTTGAACTCCCACGGCGAGGATCCCAACCAGCTCACGCTGGCCCGGCAGGCCGGCACGGACGTGAAGATGACCTCGCAGGTCATCCGCAAGCTGGAGGCCAAGGGCCTGGTCCTGCGCGAGGTCGACCCCGCCGACACCCGAGCCAGGAGGCTACGGGTGACCGAGCGTGGCGCCGCCCTCGCGCAGGAGGCCATCGCCGTGGTCGAGGGGGTGGACCGGACCTTCTTCCGGTCCGTCTCCGACCGCACGACGCTCCTGACCATGCTGCGTGCGCTCGGGTCCGGCTGACCCGGTGTCCCCCTATCGGTGCCGGCGGGACGGAGTGGCGGAGGGCGACGGCTCGGCGGACGGCGACGGTGAGGCGGAGGGCGTCGCGGAGGCCGTGGGCGCCGGCGTGGCGGGCGTCGGCGTGACGGGCACGCAGGTCGCCTCCGGTTGGGCGGGATCGACGCGCTGCTCCACGGGCTTCAGCGGCAGCGGGTAGGCGTTGCGGATGGGCGGCTCCCCGTCGCAGGGAATGACGAGCTCCTGGTCGAAGCCCTGCTCCAGCATGATCGGATTGCCGTCCTGGTCGTAGAGCCGGACGTTGTGCAGCGGCGTCCCGTCCTCCGCGTACGGGAAGATGTTGTAGACGTCCCCGCCCAGCGAGGACACCGTCTCCACCCGCATCCCCGGATCCGGCTGGGGGCCGTAGTCGAAGGCCACGCTGCGCGACGACGTGCTGGGGACGTCGGCCATCGCCGTGATCACGAGGACCGCGGCCAGCAGGTTGGCCCGAGCCAGGCAGCACCCGGCCCCAGCGCGACGGCCGCGTACGGCCCCGCCGGCCCAGGCCACCACCGACCCCCAGATGACCGCGAGCGTGAACACCCAGGCGGGGATGTCGCCGGGAACCAGCCCGGGGGCGCTGATCGGCGCGAGCACGGCCAGCGCGAGCGCGTAACCCCGCAGCACCCACCACGCGGGGCGCAGCTCGGGCGCGAAGGCGGCGGCCTGACGGTAGGGCGGGAGCACGAGCAGCCGCGTGTGGAAGCGCCGGACGGCTCCGCTCACCCGCCCGCGCAGCCGACCGCCCAGCGAGGAGCCGCCGCCCGACGGGCGCCCGCCGTAGGCGGCCCGCAGCTCGGCGGCGTACGCCTCGGGGCTGCCGAGGCGTTCCTCCAGCGACATGCCCGGCTCGGCGGCGACCTCGGCGAGATGTTCGTCCAGGTCCTCCAGCAGCGCGTCCCTGTCGCGGGCGGGGAGATCGGCGAGCGCCTCGCGTACGGCGGCAGCATAGTCCTGGGGCGTCATTGGGGGATTCATCCCGGATCGACCTCCTTGAGCAGGTCGTTCATGGTGGCGGCGAAGGACGTCCAGGTCTTCGCCGAGGTCTGGAGGAGCGAGCGGCCCACGTCGTTCAGGCCGTAGTACTTGCGGTGCGGTCCCTCGTCGGAGGCGACCACGTAGGAGGTGAGCGCTCCGGCCTTGAAGAGCCGCCGCAGCGTCCCGTACACCGAGGCGTCGCCGACGTCCTCCAGCCCCACCTCACGCAGGCGGCGTACGACGTCGTATCCGTAGCTGTCGCGCTCGGCGAGGACCGCGAGGACCGCCAGGTCGAGTACTCCTTTGAGGAGCTGGCTGCTGTCCACGCATCGCACAGTACTACGCAATGCGCACTAGCGGCAAGATCAGGTCCGGAGGGGCCGGACCACGGGCGGTCAGGCGGTGAGGGACCAGGCGATGCCGTCGAGGATGTCGTGCTCGCTGACCACGACCTCGGAGAAGCCGTAGCGGCGGACGATGCGGTCCAGGATGAGCGCGCCCGCGCCGATGACGTCCACCCGGCCCGGGTGCATGACCGGGATGGCCGCCCGCTCGTCGTGCGTCATGCGCAGCAGCCGCGCGGACACCTCGTGGACCCGCTCGGCGGGGATGCGCGAGTGATGGATGCGCGCGGGGTCGTAGGCGGGCAGATCGAGCGCGATCCCGGCGACCGTGGTGACCGAGCCCGCCAGGCCGACCAGCGTCCGCGCCGTGCGCACGGGGACGCTCTCCTCGACCCGGTCCATGGCCGCCTCGACGTCGGCGACGGCCGCCTCCACCGTCTCGGCACTCGGCGGGTCGTCGCGCAGGTGGCGCTCGGTCAGCCGTACGCAGCCGATGTCCACCGACAGCGCGCCCTCGACGGACCGGGAACCGACGACGAACTCGGTCGAACCGCCTCCGATGTCCACCACCAGATAGGGGGGTCTCGGCCTCGGCGCCCGAGCGGGCCAGGCCCCGGGTCGCGCCGGTGAAGGACAGCCGCGCCTCCTCGTCACCGGTCACCACCTCGGGCTCCACGCCGAAGATGTCCCGCACGCCGGAGACGAAGTCGGCCCGGTTGGCGGCGTCGCGGGTCGCCGAGGTGGCGACCACGCGGACCGGCACGGGACCTGCCGGGGAGTGCTCCCTGATCAGCTTGGCGTACCCGCGCATGGCCGTGAACGTCCGCTCCAGGGCCTCCGGCGCGAGCCGTCCCGTACGGTCGACGTCCTGGCCGAGCCTGACGATCTCCATCCGCCGCTCGACATCGGTGAGGTCGTCGCCCGAAATGTCCGCGATGAGAAGGCGGACCGAGTTGGTCCCGCAATCGATGGCCGCGACCCGCTTCGTCTTCACGCTCATCCCCTCCGGCCTCCGGTCGGCTCCCCGCACCACGACGGCGCTCCCGTTTCGGTCCCGCGCCCGGCCGGGCTCATGACTGCTCTTCGGATTTCTCCACGGCCACGCAGGGGCCGCCGGCCCACCAGTCGGGCAGCGCGTCGAGGGCCTCGCGGCCGAAGGGGTTGACCCCCGGCGCGGCCAGCTCGTGGGCGACCAGCGCGTGCAGGCACTTGACCCGGCCCGGCATGCCGCCGGCGCTCTGCATGCCGCGCGGCAGCGGCTCCAGGCCCTCCTCGTCGGCCGCCCGGTCGCGGCGGGCGACGTAGTCCTCGTGGGCCGCCCGGTAGGCCTCGGCCAGCTCGGGGTCCTCGGAAAGCCGGGCCTGCATGCTCTTCATCAGGCCGGAGGACTCCAGCGTGCCGATCGCCGAGGCGGCCTTCGGGCAGGTCAGGTAGAACAACGTGGGGAACGGCGCGCCGTCGGGCAGCCGCGGCGCGGTCTCCAGCACGTCGGGCAGCCCGCAGGGGCACCGGTGGGCGACGGCCCGCACCCCGCGCGGCTGCCGCCCGAGCTGCGCCCGCGCCGCCGCCAGGTCCCGCGGGGTCCACACGGCCCGCGTGGCCCACGTGGTCCGCCTGGTCGTCCACCACGTCGATCTCCTCGCCCTTCACGATGCCCTGCCCGGGCGCGTCCGCGGTCCTCATCCCGCCGGGGCCGACGCCGGCGCGGATGCGGACGCCGTCGGTGCGGGGCTCCGCCCCGCCGCGGGCGCGGCGGGCCGCCCCTTGTCGGCCGCCTCGAACGACCGCCAGAGAGTGACGTACCAGGCGGGCCGCTCCGGCTGCTTCGCCCCCGCCTTGGCGGCGGCGGTCCCGGCCGTCTCGTCGTCGAGCACCTGGTAGCAGTCCGCGCCCGGCTCGCAGTAGAACAGCCGCTCCTTGGCCAGGCGCTTGATGTAGTCCGGGTCCTCCAGCCGCCGGCGCCGCTGCTCCAGATTCTGGAGCTTGCGCAGCGCGTTCGCCTGCTGCTCCTCCAGCTGGGCGATCTGCCGGCGCTGGGCGACGTACTCCCGCACGGGGTAGGCCAGGCTCATGGCGATGGCGCACACGACGACCGCGAGGATCGCCGCGCGCCCGGTGAGCTGCGGCCGCTTCGCCGCCACGAAACCACCCCTCCCGGTCGGTCAGCGCATGGCTCGGTCAACGGCCACACTAACCGCCCGTCCCGGCCGTACACGCCCGGACGGGCACGGCGTCGCCGCGCCCATCGCCACACCAGGCGTCCGGAACGTGTCCAGCCGGGCTACCCCCGTCTGCCGCCGACTAGCCCTGGAAGCGCGGGAAGGCGGCGCGACCGGCGTACCGCGCCGCGTCGTCGAGCAGCTCCTCGATGCGCAGGAGCTGGTTGTACTTGGCCACCCGGTCCGAACGGGCCGGGGCGCCGGTCTTGATCTGGCCGCAGTTGGTGGCCACGGCGAGGTCGGCGATCGTGGTGTCCTCGGTCTCGCCCGAGCGGTGGCTCATCATGCAGCGGTAGCCGCTGCGGTGGGCCAGGTCGACCGCGTCGAGGGTCTCCGACAGCGTGCCGATCTGGTTCACCTTCACCAGCAGCGCGTTGGCCGCGCCCTCGGCGATGCCGCGGCCGAGGCGCTCGGGGTTGGTGACGAACAGGTCGTCGCCCACGAGCTGGACCTTGGCGCCGAGCGAGGTGGTGATGGCCTTCCAGCCCTCCCAGTCCTCCTCGTTCAGCGGGTCCTCGATCGAGACCAGCGGGTAGGAGCGGACCAGGTCCTCGTAGAAGGAGATCAGCTCGGCCGCCGACACGCCCTTGCCGTCGATCGTGTAGACGCCGTCGTTGTGGAACTCGCTGGCCGCGACGTCGAGCGCGAGCGCGATGTCCTGGCCGGGCGTGTAGCCGGCCTTCTCGATGGCGACCATGATCAGGTCGAGGGCGTCGCGGTTGGACGGCAGGTTGGGCGCGAAGCCGCCCTCGTCGCCCAGGCCGGTGGCGTAGCCCTTCTCCTTCAGCACGCCCTTGAGCGTGTGGTAGGTCTCCGCGCCCATGCGCAGCGCCTCGGAGAACGTCTCGGCGCCGATCGGCGCGATCATGAACTCCTGGATGTCCACGTTGGTGTCGGCGTGCGCGCCGCCGTTCAGGATGTTCATCATCGGCACGGGCAGGATGTGCGCGTTCGGCCCGCCGACGTAGCGGAACAGGGGCAGGTCGGCGCTGTCGGCGGCGGCCTTGGCGACGGCCAGCGAGATGCCGAGGATCGCGTTGGCCCCGAGGCGGGCCTTGTTGGGCGTGCCGTCCAGGTCGATCATCGTCTGGTCGATGAGACGCTGCTCCTCGGCGTCGAAGCCGATGAGCTCGTCGGCGATCTCGTCGGTCACGCCGAGGACGGCCTTCTCGACACCCTTGCCGAGATAGCGCTTCTTGTCCCCGTCGCGCAGCTCGACGGCCTCGAACTGACCGGTGGAGGCGCCACTCGGAACGGCGGCACGGCCGGTGCTGTAGTCGTCCAGCAGTACCTCGACCTCGACCGTGGGGTTCCCACGGGAGTCGAGGATCTCGCGGGCGGTGATGGCCTCGATGGCAGCCACGAACGCTCCTAGCAAAATGGCGGGCGGTTTGCCTCCTGAGCCTATCGGTCCCTACTACTCGGTACGGCGCAGGGCCGCCCGTTCACGGCGTGTCCGGCGGCGTCACCGGTCGACCGCTCTCCCACTCCTCCACGCGCCGCCGGTACTCCCTGGCCGCCGCCCTCAGCTCGGCCTCGGGGTCGAGCCCCGTGTCCTGGGTCTCCCGTACGAGCGCGAACAGGCGGGCGCCGGCGGGCGGGGCGAGGTCGCCGGCGAGAGAGGCGGGCGCGCCGGCCCGGCCGGTGCCCGGCGCAGGAGCTGGGCGGCCAGGGAGATCGCCGGCTGGCCCATGGGCACGCCGCTGAGCGCCGAGGCGGTCTCCCCCTTGGCGGCCCGCTCGGCCGCCTTGATCGTCTCCCAGTTGTCGCTGACCTCACCGGCGCCGGAGACCTCGACCTCCGCGAAGACGTGCGGGTGACGGCGGACCAGCTTCTCCACGATCCCGGCGGCGACGTCGTCGATGTCGAAGCCGTCCCCGGCCTTCCCTTCCGGGCCCATCCGTTCCTGGGCGAGCCGGGCGTGGAACATCACCTGGAGCAGCAGGTCGCCGAGCTCCTCGCGCAGCGGCGGGCCGTAGTCGCCCTCGTGGATGGTCTCCAGCACCTCGTAGGCCTCTTCGACCAGGTAGGGCACGAGCGACTCGTGGGTCTGCTTGCGGTCCCACGGGCACTCGCGGCGCAGCCGGTCCATGACCTGGACAAGGTCGAGCAGCCGGGCGCCGGGCAGGTCGTAGGAGCCGGGGACGACCTCGATCTCCGGCGGCTCGTCCAGGGAGATCGCGGCGTGGCCGACCGCGCGCATGAAGTCCTCGTCGCCGTCCTGCGCGGCCAGCCACACCACCGTCCCCGTACGGCTCTCGCGGGCGATCGCGCCGGGGTCGGGGGTCACCACCTCGACCCGGACGCCGGCCTCGTCGAGATAGGGGAGGTAGGGATGGTCGGGGGTGCCGGTGAGCACCCGGCCTCGGGTGAGGGCCTTCCACGCCGCGGGCGCGAGCAGGCCCGGAGCGACCCGAGGCGAGGTGGTCACCACGATCAACGCCATGGCCTCAGCCTAATGTGAAGGCCGTTCACTCCGGCGTGCGAGGAGCGGAGCGGGCGGAAGCGAGGACCGGAGTTTTCGCCCGGCGCGGTGACGTCCCAACGACCCACCACGGCACAGCACACGGGCCGCCCGGGCGGGTGGTCCGGGCGGCCGTAACCGTGGCGGTCGCGGCTCAGCCCGCCTGGGGGGCGCCGGCCGCACCCGCGGCGGCCCCGCCCGCCGGGGCCGTGCTCGATGCGCCGAAGCGGTCGTCGGGCACGAAAATCGCCTGCTTGGGGTCGTACTTGCCGTAGCGCGGGCTGTACTTCACCGGCACAGTGGAGTCGGCCTCCTCCATGACCTTCTGCACCGCCGCCTGCTGGCTCGCCTGGTCCTGGCCGGCCCCGGCCTGCTGCATCAGCTTGATGCGGATGACGTAGGCGCGCAGGAAGTCGCGGCCCTGGTCCAGCGGGATGGCGCTGGCCAGCAGCACCTTCTTGAACTGGTCCCAGCCGCCCTGCGCCGCGGCGATGTCGTCGACGTCCCGGTCCGTAGCCGTGACGCCCTTGCGCTGGCCGAACTCCTGGAACTGCCTGCTGAAGCTCATGTTGAGCAACACCATCTGCGGCAGCGAGGCGGGCAGCTGGAGCTGCTCCTCGGGGATCTTGTTGGCGGCCAGGTCGGCGCGCAGCGCGCGGACCTCGTCGTTCAGCTTGCTGGAGGTGATGCGCTCCTTGCCCACGATGGCCGCGGAACCCGCCTGCACGGGGCCGCCGCACGCGGTCACGGCGATCCCGGCCGCCGCCAGCGCCACGGCGGCGCGCACTCGATACGACTTCACGGACGATCCTCCCGAACGACACCGGCCACGCGTATGTTGACAATTTCGCGGGTCACTGTACCCGCATCGGCTCCAGGAACAGGGCCTCGACCAGGTCCCCACACCATTTCAGCAGGTCGAGGTCGCGTAGTGGCTGACCGCCGATCGGCTTCGTCTTGGGCACCGGCACGAGCAGGATGCCCGTCGCCTGCTTCCAGATGGAGCGGGGATAGAGCCGCTGCAACCGCACCTGCTGGGAGTCCCTCAGCTCCACGGGCGCGAACCTGATCTGCTGGCCCTGCAGCGTCACGTCGGTCAGCCCCGCCTTGCGGGCCTTGATGCGGAAGCGTGCCACCTCCAGCAGGTTGTCCACCTCCTGGGGCGGCCTGCCGTACCGGTCGGTGAGCTCGTCGCGGACCGCCGTGATGTCGTCCTCCGAGCCGATCGCCGCGATCCGCTTGTACGCCTCCAGGCGCAGCCGCTCCGAGGTGACGTAGTCGTGCGGCACGTGGGCGTTGATCGGCAGCTCGACCTTGACCTCGGGCCGCTCCTCCACCTTCGCCTCGCCCGCGAGCTTGGACTTCTGCTCCTGGACGGCCTCGGCCATCATGCGGACGTACAGGTCGAAGCCGACGCCGGCGATGTGGCCCGACTGCTCGGCCCCGAGGATGTTGCCGGCGCCGCGGATCTCCAGGTCCTTCATCGCGACGTACATGCCCGCGCCCATCTCGGTGTGCTGCGCGATCGTGGCGAGCCGCTCGTGCGCGGTCTCGGTCAGCGGCGACTCCGGCGGATAGAGGAAGTAGGCGTAGCCGCGCTCGCGGCCCCGGCCGACCCGGCCGCGCAGCTGGTGGAGCTGCGACAGGCCGTAATTGTCCGCCCGGTCCACGATGAGCGTGTTGGCGTTGGGCACGTCGAGGCCGGACTCGACGATCGTGGTGGAGACGAGCACGTCGAAGTTGCGCTCCCAGAAGTCCACCATGATCTTTTCGAGCTGGCTCTCGTTCATCTGGCCGTGGGCGACCGCGATCCGCGCCTCCGGCACCAGCTCGTGCAGCCGCGAGGCGACCTTGTCGATCGTGCGGACCCGGTTGTGGACGAAGAACACCTGACCGTCGCGCATCAGCTCGCGCCGGATCGCCGCCGCGATCTGCTTCTCGTCGTACGGCCCGACGAACGTGAGGATCGGGTGCCGCTCCTCCGGCGGGGTGAGGATGGTCGACATCTCGCGGATGCCGGTGAGGCCCATCTCCAGCGTCCGCGGGATCGGCGTCGCCGACATGGCGAGCACGTCCACCTGCGTGCGCATGTGCTTCATGGCCTCTTTGTGCTCGACGCCGAACCGCTGCTCCTCGTCCACGATGATCAGCCCGAGCTCCTTGAACTTCACCTCGGGCGACAGCAGCCGGTGGGTGCCGATCACCACGTCGACCGCGCCCGTACGCAGGCCGTCGAGGGTCTCCCGCACCTCCGCGTCGGTCTGGAACCGGGAGATCGGCTTCACCGTGACGGGGAAGCTGGCGAACCGCTCGCCGAACGTCGACAGGTGCTGCTGCACGAGCAGCGTCGTCGGCACGAGCACGGCGACCTGCTTGCCGTCCTGCACCGCCTTGAACGCCGCCCGCACCGCGATCTCGGTCTTGCCGTAGCCGACGTCGCCGCAGATCAGACGGTCCATCGGGACGGGCCGCTCCATGTCGCGCTTGACCTCGTCGATCGCTTCGAGCTGGTCGCCCGTCTCGGCGTACGGGAAAGCGTCCTCCATCTCCCGCTGCCAGGGGCTGTCGGGGGCGAACGCGTGACCGGGCGAGGCCATCCGGGCCGAGTAGAGCCGGATCAGCTCGCCCGCGATCTCCCTGACCGCCTTCTTCGCCCTGGTCTTGGCCTTGGCCCAGTCGGCCCCGCCCATGCGGTTGAGCGTGGGCGCCTCGCCGCCGACGTAGCGCGTGACCTCGTCGAGCTGGTCGGTCGGCACGTAGAGGCGGTCGCCCCTGGCGTACTCGATCACGAGGTATTCGCGGGTCGCGCCCTGGATCGTGCGCTGCACCATCTCGACGTAGCGGCCCACGCCGTGCTGCTCGTGCACCACGTGGTCGCCGACCTTGAGCTGGAGCGGGTCGACCATGTTGCGGCGGCGCGACGGCAACCGCCGCATGTCCTTGGTGGACGCCTTCTGGCCGACGAGGTCGAGGTGGGTCACCACGGCGACGTCCGGCGTGACGAAGCCGTGGTCGATGCGGCCCGTCGTGACCTGGACGACGTCCTTCGGCGGCGGACCGTCGAGGGACGGCACCAGCCGCGCCGCCACGTCCACGCCCTTGAGCAGCTCGACCATGCGCTCGGCCGGGCCGTGCCCCTCGCTCAGCAGCACGACGGCCTTGCCCGTGCCCATCCAGCCCTTGATGTCGGCGAGCGCCCGCTGCGTGTCGCCCCGGTAGGCCTCGACGTCCTGCGCGTCCAGCTCCACGCCCTCGCCGAAGGGGGCGATGCTCCACCACGGCTGGCCCAGCTCACCGGCGTGGTCGCGCACCTCCTCCAGCGTGCGGAAGGCGGCCGCCTTCAGGTCGATCGGGGCCTCGCCGCCCGCCGCCGCGGCGATCCAGGACGCCTCCATGAACTCCTGGCTGGTGTGGACCAGCTCGACGGCCCGGCCGCGGATCCGCTCGGGGTCGCAGACGAACACGGCCGACCGGATCGGCAGGTGGTCGAGCAGCAGGTCCATCTCCCCGGCGAGCACGGGCGCGAACGCCTCCATGCCCTCCACCGGCACGCCCTCGGCGAGCTGGTCGAGCACCTCCTTCAGCGCCGGGTGCTCCTCCCCCAGCTCGCGGGCGCGCCGCCGTACGTCGTCGGTGAGCAGCAGCTCGCGGCAGGGCGCGGCGAACAGCCCGTCCTGGGCGACCTCGAGCGAGCGCTGGTCGGCCACCTTGAACCAGCGGATCTCCTCGATCGTGTCGCCCCAGAACTCCAGCCGCAGCGGGTGCTCCTCGGTGGGCGGGAACACGTCGAGCAGGCCGCCGCGCACGGCCACCTCGCCGCGCTTCTCCACCATGTCCACCCGGTGGTAGCCGTTCTCGACCAGCCGGGCCACCACGTCGTCCAGGTCGGCGTCGTCGCCCGCGCGCAGCCGTACGGGCGCCAGGTCGCCGAGCCCGGCCACGATGGGCTGGAGCAGCGAGCGGATCGGGGCCACCACGATCCGCAGCGGGCCGGCCGCCGGGTCGCCCTCGATCGGGTGCGCCAGCCGCCGCAGCACGGCAAGGCGCTGGCCGACCGTGTCGCTGCGCGGCGACAGGCGCTCGTGCGGCAGCGTCTCCCAGGCGGGGAAGACGGCCACGGAGTTCTCGTCGACCAGGCTCGTGAGCGCGGCGGCGAGATCCTCCGCCTCGCGCCCGGTCGCCGTGACGGCGAGCACCGGCCGTACGCGGGACAGCGCGGCCACGGCGAACGGCCGCAGCGCGGGCGGCGCCACGAGCTCGGCGCCGGGGTGGGCGGCCTGCCCGGCGGCGTCGAGCGCGGCGGCCAGCCTGGGTTCGGCGGATACGAGGTCGAGCAGTCCGGAAAGAGACATCGATGCCTTCAAAAGCCCCGTGACAAAGACAGCCGGCGTGCGGACGCGGCCCCGTTCATCCGGCCGATCCCCCTAACGGAGGAGATCCGCGAGACGCTCCCAACCGGGCCGCGGCTACCAAGGCTACGCCCTGTCCACCCGCCTCGCTCCGCTCGCTCCTCGGTGCGGACATGATGGGTGACGGCAAATGCGCAACTGAACGTCGTCAAATGATTACTCTCAGTGTCATGACAGAGGTTCGGTTGTCGTCCGCCGACCAGGACGACGTGTTCAGCCAGCGGATTCGCGAGCAGTGGACCGACCAGCTCGGGCGGCGGCTCGACATCCTCATCGCCGGATGCGGCCGGGGCGGCGCCCTCGACGTGGGGCGCTACGAGCCGAGGATGACGGGGGTGGACGAGGATCTGCCGCCCCTGCGGGCCCACACCGCCAACCGCGGCGACCTGGAGGCGTCCTACCTGGGCGACCTGCGTCTCGTGCCGATCCCCCCGCGCTCCTTCGACGTCGTCTACGTGTCGTTCCTCCTCGAACGCATCCGGCACGCCGAGCTCGTGCTCGACCGGCTCGTCGCCGGGCTGCGTCCCGGCGGCCTGCTGCTGTTGAAGATGCGCGACCGCAAGTCGGCGTACGGCTTCTGCGACCGGGTGACGCCCCGCTGGCTGCGGCGGGCGCTGTGGCGCACGCTCGCCCCGGCCGGGTCGGTGGGGCCGCTTCCCGCGGTCTACGAGCCGCTGGCCTCCCGCGAGGGCATCCAGGCGTACTGCCTGATGCGCGGGCTGATGATCGCGGAGGACTACTCGGCGGTGAGCGGCCCGGCCCGGCGGGGTCCGCACGGCGGTCTGGTCGCCGTGGTCTGCCGGGCCGTGGCCGCGCTCTCGCGAGGCGGGCTCAACGGCACCGAGGACGAGATCACCATGGTGATCCGCCGCCCGCAGAACCACTTCGCCCGCCTCATCTGAGCCGCTACCTGAGGGTCAGGACCGGCTGCCACGTTCCGGCCTCCTGGCTGTTCTTCCGGTAGACCGAGAGCTGGACCATGTCCCCGCCGCCGACGCCCACCAGGACCAGGCCGTTGTGGAACTCGCTTCCGCACGTGTCCGCGCAGCCCAGCGCGACCAGGCGGCGGTCGTCGGCCCAGGCGAGAAGCTGGAGCACCTGCTGGTGGCCCACGGTCTCGCCCGTCGACAGCTCGGTGACCTTGGTGGGCATGCCGTCGGGGCCGGCGAGCAGCGTGCCGTCGGGCGACACGCCCGCCTTCGACTCCGAGGTGACGTAGCCGGGAGGTGCGTCGTGCGGTCTGCCCTCCAGGTCCAGGAAGGCGTCCGGCCGCTGCCAGACGTTGCTGCGCTCGCGGATCAGGGTGCCGTCGTCGCTCCACTCGAAGTCGCGCCTGGCGTTGCTGTTGTCCGTCCGGCAGGGATCGACGGCGTGGAAGTCGCCCGCCGTCCCGGTCGCCGCATCGACGACGTAGAAGCCGGTGCGGCTGGTGGAGATCATCTGGAACGGCGGCTGCAGGGGGTCGTCAGGCGTCGCCGCCACCCGCGCCGGGCACCTCCGCTCCTCGACGGACACGTTGTCCAGGTCCGGGTAGTCGTCGTAGGCGGTGGCCAGCAGGCGCGTGCCGTCCGGCGACCAGGACACGCCGCCCACGGGATGGTCCACCGGTACCCACGCTCTCACCTGGCGCGTCTCCATGTCGAAGATCCCGATCCTGCGTGCGGGGAGGTCCTTCTCCAGGACCGCCGCCCAGCGCAGGCCGGGCGCGACCTCGACCCAGCCCCACTCCGTCTTCTCGTACCGGCTCGTCGCAGGGTTGAGGAGATACCAGGTCCGGTCGAACAGTTTGCGCCCGGCGACGGTGCGCCACCCCCACGTGTAGTAGGCGGAGACGGCCACCCGGCCCGCCGCGATCATCGTCTCCGGCGGCGAGTTCTCGGTGTCGGTCAGCACGTCCTCCGCGGGGGTCGCCTGCCGGTAGGGCTCGACGGGCACCACCACCGGCGGGCCGCCGACCTGCGAGATCGACTCCTCGGTGAAGAGGGGGACCACGACCAGCGGCACCAGCAGGGCCACGGCCGCCACGACTGCCGCGCACGAGACCGCCCCCGCGAATCTCGTCAGGCGCAGCCGCGACCGGCGGCGCAGCGCGCGGTCGGCGAGGTCGCCGGGCACGCGGGCCTCCCGCGACCACTCCTCCAGCGTCTGCTTCAGCATCCGGGGCGTCATGAGATCACCTCACTCAGGCGCAGATCGGCGAGTTCCGGCGCGGTCGTCCGCAGCCGGGCGAGGGATCGGTGCGCGGTGCTGCGCACGGTCCCCACGGAGCAGCCGAGGATTCGGGCCACCTCGTCCTCGGGCAGGTCTTCGAGATAGCGCAGCACGAGCACGGCGCGCTGGCGGGGCGTCAGCCGGGCGAGCGCCCGGCGCAGGATCATCCGAAGCTCGGCCTCGTCGGTGCCCGCGCGGCCGGCCGGGTGCTCCGGCACGTCGGCCACACTGGTCTCCCGCTGCCGCCACGCCAGCCGCCACCAACTGATCTGCTGCCGGTACATGACCTGCCGCACGTACGCCTCGGGCTCGTCGAGCCGCCCCCACCGCGTGACGACCTTGGCCAGGGCGGTCTGCAGCAGGTCCTCCGCGGAGTGCTGGTCCCCTCCGGTCAGCAGATAGGCCAGCCGCATCAGCGCCGGCGCGCGGGCCGACACGAATTCACGGAATCGTCGCTCTTCCGCGTCGTCGCGGATGGCGTTCACGAGCACCTCCTCCTCGGATTAATGTCTGCCTGTAGACGCCCCGAGCACCGGCGCGCTATGCGTGCGGTTGCCAGTAGGGTGCGTATTCGATTAACCGAGCGAAACGGAAGCCATGACCGAGTGGACGCCCGACGCGCGTGAGCTGGCCGACCTGGAGCTGCTGCTGTCCGGGGCGTACGCGCCGCTGACCGGCTTCCTCACCTCGGCCGAGGTGGAGAGCGTGGTCGAGCGCGGGCGGCTGTCCGGCGGGGCGCCCTGGCCCGATCCGATCACCATCGCGCTCCCCGACGAGTTCGGGCCCGGCGACCGGGTGACGCTCAAGGACCCCGAGGGCGCGGCGGTCGCGGTGCTGACCGTCGTGGAGCGGGACGGCCACCACGCGGCCGGACCGGTCGAGGCGCTCGACACCCCCGTGTACGGCCCGTTCTCCCGGCTGCGCCGTACTCCGGAGGAGGTGCGCAAGGACCTGCCGGACGGCGAGGTCCTCGCGGTGACCATGCGCGGGCCGCTCGACGGGGCCGCGCTCGACGACGTGGCGGCGACCGCCGAGGAACTGGACGCGACCGTGCTCCTCATGCCCCTCGTCTTCGGCGAGGGCGGGCCTGCCGTGGTGCGGGCCGCGCTCAAGGCGGCGGAGCGGCTCCCCGGGGCGATGGTGGTGGCTGTGCCGCTCGCGCCGCGCGAGGACACCGAGATCGACCTCGAACTCCGCGAGCACGTGGCCCGCAACTACGGCGCCACCGAGCACTACGCCGGTCCGGCGCCGGTCACCATCCCGGGGCCGCCGCACAAGCGGGGTCTCGTGGTGTTCTTCACCGGACTGTCCGGCTCGGGCAAGTCGACGATCGCCCGGGGGCTGCGCGACGCGCTGCTCGAACGGGGCGGCCGCACGGTCACCTACCTGGACGGCGACGTCGTGCGGCGGATGCTGTCGGCGGGGCTCACGTTCTCGCGGGAGGACCGCGACCGCAACATCCGCAGGATCGGCTTCGTGGCCGCCGAGGTGGCCCGCCACGGCGGCCTGGCCATCTGCGCGCCCATCGCGCCGTACGCGGCGACCCGGGACGAGGTGCGGGCGATGGTCGAGGAGGTCGGCGGCGACTTCCTGCTCGTCCACGTGGCCACGCCGCTGGAGGAGTGCGAGCGCCGCGACCGCAAGGGCCTGTACGCCAAGGCGCGGGCCGGGCTGATTCCGGAGTTCACCGGGATCTCCGACCCGTACGAGGAGCCGGAGGACGCCGACCTCGTCCTCGACACCACGGACATGACGATCGAGCGGGCGGTCGGCGCCGTGCTGAACCTCGTCACCTCGGGCGGCTGGGTCCGCTGAGGCGTCCGCCGAAGGCTCAGGAGGGCGGCACCGGCGTGGACGTGAAGCGGGGCAGCCGCCCGAGCTGCGCGAACGCCCGGGTGGCGCCCGGCGTGGTGTCGAACCTGGTGTCGCCCCGGGGCGCCAGCGGCGAGTCGAAGTAGACCAGCGCCTTGATCTGGGGGTAGTCCCCGATCTGACGCCGGACCGACTCGAAGAAGTCGCGCTTGAACCCGGGCGCCCCGCGCCGCTCGAAGGCGCCCCACTCGGCGACCATGATCGGCTTGGCCGGGAACCTGGCCTGCATCCACCGGTAGAACCCGGGCCAGCCCGGCGCGTCGGGCCGGGTCTTGTCGACCAGCCCGGCGAAGTCCGTCACCCGGTCGTCCGCGTACGGGTCGAAGGCCACCCAGTCGACCACGTCGTCGCCGGGATAGAGCCTGCCGAACCACGGCTTGACCGCCCAGTTGGGCGCGCCCATGTAGGTCATCACGGTCACCGCGTTGTGCACCCCCTGTTGCCGCAGGCGGGTCACCACGTGGCGGTACATCGCGACGTAGTCGGCGGGCGAGTATCCCCCGCCCTCGCGTACGTCGTTCTCCGGCTCGTGGTGGATCGTGAGGAAGAACCGGCCGGGGAAGGTGGCCCGGATGTGCTCGGCGAGCCGGTCGAGGCGCCCGTCCACCTCGCCGCGCGCGACCTCGGCCCAGGTGTGGTCGAGCGCCGGCTTCCAGTTCACCAGCAGCAGGCGGGGCCCCTTGGCGATCTCCCGCTCCTCGGCGGTCGGGAAGAGTTCGCCGCCCCGGTGGTAGACGTGCACGATGTTGGCCCGGCGGCCCATGCGCCGTTCGGCCATGTCCACCGCGCGGACCGGGCCGCGCCCGGAGAAGACGTCGGGCGCGATCCCCCACCACGCCCCGCACGTCGGGATGAGCTTGTCGGTGACCACGCAGGCGACCGGCGTCGTCCCGGCGCCGCCGCCCGGCACCCGCCCGCTCGTGGCGGTGCCCGTGCAGGCCGTCGCGCACGCCCCCGCCACCAGTACGGCCAAGCCGGCGATGAGTCTCATCGCGCCCCCTTCCTCGGCAGACCACGCAATGAACGGATGGGCAAACACCATCCCATCAATCGGCGTGACTTTGGGGGCCGTTTCCCCATCTCACGTGTACGGAAATATCCGTTTTCATCGGCTAATTGCGCGGCCATTGCCTGACGCAATTCGGCAATAGCCGGGGACGAAACTCCGCGGCGGCTTATAGTTCGAGACCGGATCCCGCCGGACCACCGCCGGGACCACGAACGCGCCCGGCCGCCCCTTCCTCGTCCCGGGGGCCACCGATGGCCGCGGCCGCGTGACGAACGAGGGCACGGGGAGTTCCATGAGCCTGCCGCCGCACAGCCGCGACCTTTCCGAATACGGTTCGGTGCTCGGGCGCAGGCGCCTGATCGCCACCGTCTGCCTGCTCGCGGGAGTGGGCGGCGGGGCCGCGGCGCTCGCGGTGACCCCCGCGCGCTACACCGCGGTCGCCCAGGTGCAGGTGTTGCCGACCGGCGCGCAGGAACAGTTCAACGTGCCGAGTTCCCGGCAACGGGAACCGCTCAACCTCGACACCGAATCGCAGATCGCCCGGTCGGCGGTCGTTTCCGCCCTGGCCGCCGCGATTCTCCGGAATCCGGATCCGGAGGAATTGCGGGAGCACGTGACAGTGGACGTTCCTCCCAATTCCGCCATTCTCTCCATTTCTTACTCGGCGTCCGATCCCCGGGCCGCGGCCGCGGGGGCCCAGGCGTACGCGGAGGCCTATCTGCGCAACCGCGCCCGCGCCGCCGAGGACGCGATCGACGCCCAGTTGAAGCTGATCGCCGCGCGGCTGCGCGAGGTCAAGGACGACCTCGACGGGGCCACCACGCCCCAGGCGGCGACCACTCAAACAGCCCAGGCCGCGCAGACCACGCAGACCACGCAGGCCGTGACCGCCCAGACCCCGCAGGGAACGGCCAGGCGGCAGGCCATGCTCGCCCGGCAGGTTTCGGACCTCACGCTGCGCTACGACGCGCTCAAGACCGTCGCGGTGACGCCGGGCACGGTGATCAGCCCCGCCAGGCCGCCCGCGCGGCCGGCCCATCCGAGCCCTCCGCTGTTCCTCGGCAGCGGGCTGTTCCTCGGCGTACTCGCCGGGGCGGGGGCCGCGTTCGGCCGCGACCGCCTCGACACCCGCATCCGCACGGGCGCGGACATCGAGCGGCTGTGCGGCCTGCCGCTGCTCGCCGAGCTTCCGGCCCGGCCGGATCCGGCGTTCCTCGACGAGATGGCCGCCGCCGTCGCCACGTCGCTGGGCGGCGGGCCCCACCGGCTGCTCCTCGAAGGCGTGGGGGCAGGAAGCGTCGAAGGCGTGGGGGCACGGAGCCCGGAAGGCGTGGGAGCACGGAGCACCGTCAGGCCGCTCGCCAAGGGACTCGGCTCCGCGCTGGCGCATCTGGTGCCGGTGACGGTCGTGACCGGACGGTCCGCCCACCCCGACGCCGCCCTGTTGCTGGTCGGCCTGCGGCGGACGACCTCCCCTGAGGTCACCCGGGCCGTACGGCAACTCGCCCGGCAGGGCGCCCGCGTGCTCGGCGCCGTCGCGGTGCCGCCGGGGTTCGTCGCGCCCGTCCCCGAGACCGCGGAGTGGGGCGCGTGACCATTCCCGCCCCCCGCACCGCCCCTGCATCCGGCCCCCCCGCCCCCGGCACCGTCCCGCGCGGGCGGCGTGGCCGATCGCGGCGTTCCTGCTCGGTTATCCGGTCTGGTGGGCGCTCGGCCTGGGCGGCTGTCGGTGGTGGTGCTGGCCGTGCCGATGGCGGTGGTGCTGTTGCGCAGGCGGCCGATCCGCGCGCCGAAGGGCTTCGGCCTGTGGGCGCTGCTGCTGGCGGGCTACCTGGTCAGCGCGCTCGCGCTCGCCGAGACCCCCGACGGCACGTACGGCGAGCTCGCCGCCGGCCGCGTCATCGGCTACCTGATGCGGCTGACCGTCTACGTCTCACTCCTGGTCATGGTGCTCTACCTGGGCAACCTCACTCATGAGGAGCTGCCGCAGCGCACCCTGGTCAGGTGGCTCGGCGTGCTGTTCCTGACGGCCGTCGCGGGCGGGCTGCTCGGCGTGCTCGCGCCGGGCTTCGCGTTCACCTCGCCGCTGGAGACGGCGCTGCCGTCGTCGATCGCCGGCAACCCGTTCGTCGCCAACCTGATCCATCCGACGGCGGCCCAGATGCAGCACGTGCTCGGGCACGCCGAGCCGCGCCCGGAGGCGCCGTTCGAGTGGGCCAACGCCTGGGGCAGCGACGTCTCGGTGCTGGTGATCTGGTTCGTGGTGGGCTGGTGGACCTACGGCGGGCCGTACCGGCGCGTGGCGGCCGTGCTCGCGCTCGCCGCCGCCGCGGTCCCGGTCGTCTACTCGCTCAACCGGGGCCTGTGGATCGGGCTCGGGATCTCGGCGGCCTACCTGGTGATCCGGGGCGCACGCCCCCTCCTGGCCGGTGCGGTCGCCGCCGTCGCCGCCGCGGCGTTCCTACTGTCGCCGCTGAGCACGATCGTCGCGCAGCGGCTGGACAACCCGCACAGCAACGGCATCCGCGCGTTCACGGTCGCCGCCACCGTCCGGGTCGCGGCCACGTCGCCGGTCATCGGCTACGGCAACACGCGCAACGCGTACGGCAGCCACCGCACGGTCACGACGGGCCGCAGCCCGTGGTGCGTGGAGTGCGGCCATCCCCCGCTCGGCAGCGACGGGCAGCTGTGGCTGCTGCTGATCAGCCAGGGCTTCGCGGGGGCGCTGCTGTACGTCGCCTTCTTCGCCGGAGCGGTGCGGCGCTACTGGGCGGACCGTACGCCGATCGGCAAGGCGGGGACGCTCGTGATGATCCTCGTGCTGCTCTACATGTTCGTCTACGACGGGCTGATCAGCGCCCTGACCCTGTATCTGATCTCCTTCGCCCTGCTCTGGCGCAACGCCGCCGGCACATCGGACCTCCGGGAGGCGCGATGAGAGACGCGGCCGATCGTCTCCACTACCTGGACGAGGTGATGAACCTGCTGTTCCCCCCTTCCCGGTCCGGCGCCCGGCCGGGCGTCCGCAGCGTGCTGCCGCACCGCCTCGTCCCCCGGCGGGTCGTCCCGCGCGCCTGGTGGCACGCCGCGCTGGGCCGCGGCCTGCCCGTCGGCCGCGGGACCGACACGATCGAGACGCACCTGAGCGACGTCCTCGGCCGCCGGATGCGGGTCGTCGTCCACGTCAGGCCCGCCCGCCGCGCCAACCGCAAACCGATCCTGGAGGCGTACGACGAGTCGGGGCTCGCGGGGTTCGTGAAGATCGGCGACTCGCCGCGGGCCAGGCGGCTGGTGCGATACGAGAGCGAGGTGCTGCGCATGCTCGCCGGACGGCCGTTGAAGGTCGTCGTGCCGCCCGACGTGCTGTATCACGGCGAGTGGCGGGGCCTCGAGGTGCTGATGCTGTCGCCGCTGCCCGTGACCTCCCGCCGCGTGTCCGCCCCCTTGCTCGCCTCGGCCATGGGAGAGATCGCCGCCATCCGCCCGCACGACGAGGAGACAGGCTCCGGGGAGGCGGCCTGGCACGGCGACTTCACCCCCTGGAACGTCGCGGCGGGGGCGGACGGGCGGCTGCTCGTGTGGGACTGGGAGCGGTTCGCCGTGGGCGTGCCGCTCGGCTTCGACGCCCTGCACCACTTCTTCCACCGGGCGCTGCGCCGGATGCCGCCTCCGGTCGCCGCCCGAGCCTGCCTCGCCCAGGCGGGCGGGCTCCTGGAACCGTTCGGCGTCGACGTGGCCCGGGCACGCCGTACGGCGGTCCACTACCTGGTCGCCCTGGCCGAGCGGCACCGCCGCGACGGCCACGAGCCGCTCGGGCCGCCCGCCGTCTGGCTGAACCCTCTGGTCGATCACCTGGAGTGCCTGCTGTGAGGTCCACTCTGAAGCACTCGGCGCACGCCGTCTCGCTCGCCGCCGGGAGGGCGACCAGCGCGGGCAGGGTGCTGCCGTCGTTCCTGATCATCGGGGCCCAGCGGTGCGGCACGACCTCGCTGTATCGCGCCCTCTCCCGGCATCCGCTCGTCATGAAGCCGGTGCTGCGCAAGGGCGTGCACTACTTCGACATGGCCTACGAGCGGGGCCTGCCGTGGTATCGCGCCCACTTCCCGCTGGCGTCCAGGGTGCGGGCGCTCAGGTTCCGATGGGGTCATGCCCCCCAGGCGTTCGAGTCGGCCCCCTATTACCTGTTCCATCCCCTGGCGGGGGCCCGCATCGCCGGAGACCTTCCCGGGGTCAAGCTGATCGCCCTGGTCCGGGACCCGGTCGAGCGGGCCTGCTCCGCGCACGCGCACGAGCTGGCGCGGGGGTTCGAGACCGAGCCGTGCTTCGAGCGCGCCCTCGCGCTGGAGCCGGAGCGCCTCGCGGGCGAGGACGAACGGCTGCGGACCGTCCCCGGGTACGCGAGCCACGCGCACCGGCACCAGGCGTACCTGGCCCGCGGACGGTACGCCGAGCAGCTGGCCCGGCTGGAGCCGCTCGTGGGACGCGACCGGATCCTGGTCCTCGACAGCGGACTGCTGTTCCGCGATCCCGGCGCCGCGTACGACCGGGTGCTGGGGTTCCTGGGACTGCCCCGGCTCGGCGGCGTGGAGTTCGAGCGGCACAACGCCAGGCCGCGGGAAGCCATGCCCGCGTCGGTCTACCGGCGGCTTCGCGAGCACTTCGAGCCGTGGGACGCGCTGCTCGTCCCGTGGCTGGGAGCGGTGCCCTCGTGGCGGCGCTGACCGGTCTTCCGCGGCCGGGCGGCCTGATGAGGCACGGAGTCGCCGGTCTGGCCACGGCGGGGGCCACGGCGGGCGGGCAGTTCGCGCTCGTGCTGGTGGTGACGCGGTCGCTCGCCCCGGCGGCCGCCGGGGCGTTCTTCGACGGCCACCGCGCTGTGCCTGATGCTCGCGGGCGTCGTCCGCCTCGACACCGGCAACGGCCTGGTCCACGCCCTGGCCCGCAACCGCGTCGACGGCGCCGGTGGCGATGGGGGCAGGCGGCTGGTCCGCGGGGTCCTCGCGCCGGTGGCCGCGCTCGCGTCCGTGACGGGGGCCGGTGTTGTTCTGGCCTCCGGGCCGCTGGCCCGGCTCACCGGCGTGCCCGGCGGCGTCTGGGTCGTGCTGGCCGCCGCCCTGCCGTTCGTC